>CAZJJH010000021.1:0-1342 GCA_964546265.1 uncultured Candidatus Cloacimonadota bacterium | reverse complement strand
ATACATGAGCAAGGAATCTCTGGCACAGCAAGGCGGATACACCCTGGCGCTCAAGGGGCCACAACACGACGAAGCCTGGCTGATCTTCATGGATATGGTCAACAACCATATTCCTACTTTCAAGGATAAAGCCGAAGCCTTGCATTATTTCCCGATGTTCCGTACCTGGTTTGGTTTGCAGGGCTTGTGCAAACTTCCCTGGAACGATATTGAGCCTGCCAACAACGCACAGACCGATGAACCGGCAAAGGTTCCCGAACACGTAGAAAACTACGTGGATATCTACAAAGCCATCACCGGGAAACCGATGGATAAACACGAACTTATTCGCCAAAGCGAAAGGGTTTACAACTTCCAGAAGGTCTTCTGCATGAGAATGGGCGGTGGACGTCGCGAAGACGATATGCCGCCATATCGCGCGGTAGGTCCTGTAACAGAAGAAGAATACCTTTCCCGCGCAGAACGCTACGATAACTTGCTGAAAGATAAGATTGGTGTGGATCCTGAGGGTAAATCCGTTGCCGAAAAGATGGATATCACCCGCAAGTATCGTGAAGATCAGTATCAACAACTGGTGGATGCCGTTTACGAGCGAAAAGGCTGGACCAAAGCAGGAGTGCCTACTTTGGAACATCTGAAAAACATCGGCATGGATCTGCCGGAAGTTATCGACGTGGTGAAAAGATTCTTATAGCATTAATAGATCTATGACATAAGTGATGCCCGTCCTGAAACATGGACGGGCATATATGTTTGCCCAGAATGCTTTCTGCGTCGATGGACTGAAAGTGCCACAATAGAAATATTCAAATATTATATGCGCATAGCAAGATATCTCTTGACAAGCACAGGTCACTTAAAAATAATCGGGAATACACAGCTCAGACCTAAACCAGCAAACGGAGAAAAGATGAATAAACGCAAATCAGTGATTTTCGCAACTTTTTTGAGTATCATGCAATGTTTCCTATTCGCCGAAAGCAAAGCGGACCATTCTTTACATTCTATGGACAATCCCTCACAGCCCCTTTGCCATTGGGAATATTCCTTCGAAAACCAGCACGATCTGGATAAGTGGTACTGGGTGAGCTACCCGGTGCTGAATACAATCACCGATAATGCTCTGATAGCAAGTGAGTTCTTTGATGAATTGCTGCATAGGCATCAGGACTCAGATTTGGCTTGGCAACCCACCTATCTGGAAGAGATAGACTGGATGGAAGGGGGTAACCGACAGAGCATAACTTGGTATTATGACAATTGGACACCCATCCAAAACTCACACATTGTCTCCAGTCCTCAGGGTTATAAGATCAAGCTCTTACAGGATGTTCCTGATGTG
>CAZJJH010000020.1:0-12009 GCA_964546265.1 uncultured Candidatus Cloacimonadota bacterium | reverse complement strand
TGGAGATAAGATTACAAGGGAAGGCTCAACCCTATACGTGGCAGATCGTTACAGGGGAATTGATATTATCAATGTAGGACGCGGAGGATCGAATGATCTCATCGCCAATTTCTCCGAAAAATGGGGTGTGCGAGATTTTGTAGCTGAATACCCTTATATCTACGCGCTGAATGATTTTGGCCTGGTAACGGTGGATATTAGTAACCAGGAGATGCCATTAAGCATTGCCACCAATTATAAATTATCCGGCGCTCGCTGGCTGGCGAAGAATTCAGATTACCTCTATATTGCTTCCGATAAGGATCTTCTGGTGCTTTCTGTAAGGGATATAGAAAAACCTGTTCAGATCAGTCAAATGCATTTCTTTCACGAGATTCAAGCACTGAGCATCAAGGATAACCGCCTCTTTCTTGCTTTGGGTCATGGAGGAGTAAAGATCCTGGATATATCCATTCCAAACCGCATTGTAGATATGAATACTTTCAGCCCTCCATATCCGGTATATGATCTGGCTTTAGAAAACGATTACATCTATGTGGCAATGGGCAAAGATGGATGGATGATATACGAATACCGGTAAGACTTTGTGTAACTCATAGCCATTACTGAGCCCGTTCTTTTCATTTGACAAAGTTGTGGCTTCAGGTTTCTTGCCTCCAAGAGGTAAGCGAAATTGAAGACTAAAATCATTATCAAAGGTGCCGGTGAGCACAACCTGAAAAATATAGATTTAGAAATCCCCCGCAATGAACTGGTAGTGTTTACCGGTGTCTCTGGAAGCGGAAAAAGCTCCCTTGCTTTTGATACTTTGTATGCAGAAGGGCAAAGACGTTACGTAGAATCACTCTCAGCTTACGCAAGGCAATTCCTGGGTCAGATGGATAAGCCTAAGGTCGATTACATCGAGGGACTCTCCCCCGCGATCTCTATCGAACAAAAAGCCAGCAGCAAAAACCCGCGCTCAACTGTCGGTACAGTTACCGAAATATACGACTATCTGAGAGTTCTCTATGCCAGAATCGGTAAGCAATATTGCTACCAATGTGGAGCTCCCGTGGGATCCCAAACCGTGGATCAGATGATTGAGCACCTCATGCAGCATGCACCTGGTACAAAAATGCAGATTTTAGCCCCTGTTGTCCAAAACCGCAAAGGGGAGCATAAAGATGAACTGGAGCAGCTTCGTAGCGACGGCTTTGTGCGCGTAATGATAAACAATCAAGTACGTAGTCTGGAAGAAGACATCAAGCTGGATAAGAAAAGTAAACACAACATCGACGTGGTAATAGATCGCCTGGTCATCAAAGAAGGCATTCAGAGCCGTTTGGCGGATTCCTTGGAGCTGGCCCTGAAGATTACCGATTCTATAGTAAAGATAGATTATCCTGATCTAAAAGAAAGCGAATTACTCTCGGCTCAAAACGCCTGTGCCGCATGTAACATCGGCTATGAAGAACTCAGTCCTCAGAGCTTTTCTTTCAACAGCCCAATCGGAGCCTGCCCATTGTGCAACGGCTTGGGATATCGTTTAGAATTCGATCCCGAACTCGTAGTCCCAGATCCTCAGCGTAGCATCATGGATGGAGCGGTGATACCCTGGGGACGCCTGGAAGCCAAAAAGGACAGTTGGACCCTGAATACAGTGCAAAACCTCTCAAAAGCCTATGGATTTGCTCTTGATGTCCCATGGATGGATCTTTCTGATCTATCCAAAGAGTTGATCCTTTATGGCTCTGGCAACAAGCGATTCAAGGTTGCATGGCAGAACGCCCGCGGCAAAGGCGAATTTATGATGCGCTATGAAGGCATCATCCCTCAACTCAAGCGGCGCATGCATGAAACCAGCTCGGACGATATGCAACGCTATTATATGCAGTTTATCAGCGATAAGGCGTGTCCTGATTGCGATGGTAAAAAGCTGAAACCTGCCTCTCTGGCAGTCCGCATCGCAGACAAGAACATAGCAGAAATCACCTCCATGAGTGTGGAAGATGCCTTTCACTTCTTCGAATCATTAAAACTGGAGGGCAATCAAAAGATCATAGCGGAAGAGGTTTTAAAAGAGATAAAAGCCAGACTGGGGTTTTTGATGGCTGTGGGTCTACACTATCTGTGCCTTGATCGCAGATCCCCCACTCTATCCGGAGGAGAATCCCAGCGCATTCGCCTTGCCAGCCAGATCGGCTCGCAATTGGTAGGTGTGATGTATATTCTGGATGAGCCCTCCATCGGCCTGCACCAGAGAGACAACGCCAAACTGGTTAACATGTTGATGCAGCTTAGAGATCTGGGAAACTCTGTGATCGTGGTGGAACACGACGAAGACACCATGCGAAGTGCGGACATGATCGTAGATTTTGGTCCACGAGCTGGAGTATATGGCGGAAACATAGTGGCTCAGGGAAAGTTGGATGATATCATAGACCATCCGGAATCGCTCACAGGCGCCTATCTCAGCGGAAGAATGAGCATCCCAATTCCCGATAAAAGATTAAAACCAGACAGCCAGATTCTCAGTGTTTTGGGGGCCCAACATAACAACCTGAAAGGAATAGACGTAAAAATCCCCCTGGGCATGTTTGTCTGCATTACCGGTGTATCAGGGAGCGGCAAAAGCTCATTGATTAATCAGACGCTAAACCCTTACTTGAATAACCACTTCTTCCGCTCTAACCATAAGGTGGGCAAATTCAAAGAGATTACCGGATTGGAACACATCGATAAAGTTATAAACATAGACCAACAGCCCATCGGACGCACTCCGAGAAGCAACCCCTGCACTTACATCAAACTCTTTGATACCATTCGCAATCTCTTTTCTGAACTGCCGGCCTCAAAAATGAGAGGCTACAAACCGGGAAGGTTCTCCTTCAATGTAAAAGGTGGACGTTGTGAAGCGTGTGAAGGAGCCGGAGTGCGCCAGATAGAAATGCACTTCATGGCAGATATATATGTAACATGTGAGGTTTGTAAAGGTAATCGCTATAATAACGAGACTTTATCCGTAAGATACAAGGGCAAAAACATCGCAGAAGTGCTGGACATGGACGTTCAGGAGGCAATAGAATTTTTCGACGCCATTCCCGGAATCAAGAAGAAGCTGAAAACTCTGCACGAAGTAGGACTGGATTACATAAAACTGGGTCAACCCTCCACCACTCTTTCCGGAGGAGAGGCGCAACGGATTAAGCTTTCCAGAGAACTCAGCCGACCCTCCACAGGCAGCACTTTATACCTGCTGGATGAGCCAACTACTGGCTTGCATTTTGACGATATCAACAAATTGCTGAAGGTTCTAAAAAAGCTTGTGGCCATGGGTAATTCCGTGGTTGTAATCGAGCACAATCTTGATGTGATAAAATCTGCTGATTGGGTAATTGATCTGGGCCCCGAAGGTGGAGAAAACGGCGGCAGGATAATAGCCGAAGGAAGCCCGGAGGATATCATGGACTCTCCGAAAAGCGATACCGGAGCTTTCTTAAAGACGCATTATGAGCGCGAAATGGCAGCCCTTGGTATTAGCCCAAAGACCAGTAGAAAACGCAGAATAAAAGCCGCAAAATGAACATAAGGCTTAGTTACCAACCCTTAACTGCCGGTAAATATGAAGTGGGTATTGCCGGAGATTTTACCCGTTGGAAGATACTTTCACTGCAGAACTTTGGCGGTTTGTATCTTATAGATTTTGACCTCAAACCCGGCAGATACCGCTATAAATTTATCGTGGACGGGATCTGGAAAACAGATCCGGCAAACCCAAAGCAAGAGCCTGATCCCTACGGAGGCATGAATTCGATCCTGGAACTGCGCAAAGAACGGAGCATCGACAGCTGGGAGGAAGCACTCCTTATCGCCGCGGAACAAGATGCCAGATCTTTTATCAGCTGCCACCGCCCCAAGCTGGATTCTTTGGAGCTGCGTTTCTCGTGGTATCAAAATTTTGCCGATCAGGTAGAGATTATATTCTCCGATGCCAGCTTTCCGCTTAGCTTTTTGGGACGCAAAGGTACTTTAAGCTTTTGGCATATAGAGCTCAAGATAAGCTCACCCAGGCGTTTTCACATAAGGCTCAGTTACCGGGAGCATCACGTCTATCTGGGCTTGGAAGGCCTTAGTAGCGAGCTTCGCCAAAGCCCGCCTTTGATGATTGATCCCTCCCTGTATCCTGTATTTGAGATTCCAGAAATCCTGAAATCTGGCATCGTTTACCAGATCTTTACAGATCGCTTTTTCAACGGCGACAAGAGCAACGATCCGGATTTCTCTGAACCTTACTATGAAGGCTGTAAAGAAGCCCCCGAACCGGGGACATTACTCTCTCCAAACCAGGAGTATTATCATCTGGTAAAAGATTGGGAGAACATCTCTGGTTTGCAGCAGAGCCCCTGGCGGGAAGAGGGAATTCCAGATTGGTATTCTTTTTATGGTGGCGACATCGCAGGTGTAATCCAAAAGCTTGATTACCTTATAGATATGGGTATCAATATAATCTATTTTAACCCTTTATGGCAGGCAAAATCTAACCATAAATACGATGCGGCAGATTTTATGAAACCTGATCCCCACTTCGCCAGTGTAGCAGAACTCAAGGAATTAACCGAACTTGCCCATCAAAACGGAATCAGGATTATTCTGGATGTAGCCTTTAATCATAGTGGTGAATCTTTCTGGGCTTTCCGGGATACGGTTGAAAAAGGCGAAGCTTCCAGGTGGTGGAATTGGTACGATTGGTTCCGTTGGCCCTTGCCGAAGCCTCTTCCCGAGGATTTCAAGCCCAGAGATTACTATCAATGTTGGTGGGGAATCAAGGATATGCCAGATCTGAACTATGATCTCTCGCGCAAGCATCCCTACGAAAACTATATCAGAGATATAAATAATGCCGATGTCAATTGGCCTTTGGTAAACCACATCCTGGATGCGGCCTCCTGGTGGATAGAAGAGATTCATATGGACGGATTTCGTCTGGACGTTCCAGATGAAGTTCCCTGGTGGTTTTGGCAGCTCTTCAGGCAAAAAATCAAAGATTTGAATCCCGAAGCCTGGTTGGTGGGTGAAATTTGGCACAAAGCGGATGACTGGGTAGACCCCCGTTACTTTGATTCTGTGATGAACTATGCTTATTTTAAAAATCCTGTGCTGGAGTTTTTTGTCCAGAAGCTATGTGATAGAGAAGAATTCAAGCAGCGCATAGAAGAAGGACTCGTTGTGTATCCTGCCCACGCCAGCCGCGCCATGATGAACCTTTTGGGATCTCACGATACCTTGCGACTGAAGAATCTGGCAAAAGGTGATTATCCTGCCATGCGTCGCGCAATCTTTTTCCAAATGACCTTCATCGGCATCCCCCACATCTATTATGGAGATGAAATTGCCATGCCTGGTGGAAATGACCCCGATAACCGGAGACCCTTTAACTGGGATTGGCAAAAAGATGAAAAAGCCTGTGCCTTGAAAGATTTCTACCAATCCCTGATAGAGATCAGGAAACAAAATGCTCTTTTTATCGAAGGCGAATTCCTCTTTCTAGACTGTGCCCCCGGCATGCTTCTATATAAACGTTATCTTGAAGATGACTCGCTTGTATGTGCGATAAACTACTCAGATCAGGATAAAATCCTGCCCAGCAAAGGCACAGTTATCTTTCACGACCCGCCCGGCACAAATGGAGCCGAAGGAATCGTATTGCCGGCTGGGGGCACCTGTATAGTTCAGCCCATATAAGCTCAGCTGCATGAGCCCGGGGCAAGCATCTTCCAAACAAAGATTACCATATCCGGCTGTGTAAGCAGAGATTTTTATTGTGCGCAATTGATTTCAAGCCCTTCTCCCCTCGCATACCAAAAAACCGGCATCGCTGCCGGTCTTAACATTCATATATAGCACTATATCACAATACTTTGCCAACGTTTGGGGCTCTTAGCCTGTGGGCAACCGGAAATCCTGCTCCTAACAGAGGACGCAGATAGTAACGAAAATCGTCAGTCACATTATTGCCGGCAGAGTTAATAAAATTATCCGGCATGTGTCTGGTTTTACGGGCAATATCTTCCAGCTTTTCCAATTGGTAAGTTACAGAATAGTATCCAGTTCGTTGGATGGAGATTGATCCATCAAGGTTGTACCAAATGGCGTAATGCGCTGCCCGTTCGCCAACTTCCCGGGCCTCTCGTTGATCCACATCCGATACACAGCCCAAAAAAGAGCGTTGCAAATAACCGAAAGTATCGCTACGTACACGTTTAATCTTCAGGTTGTCGCGCACTAGATCGCAAAGCAGATCACCCAGCATCCCTGTACCAGAAAGCTGCACATTACCATGAGCATCATGCTCCACGTTCCTTGTCAATTTTGAAATCATGGGGGTTCCAGCTTCATCCACAATCCCTTCAGAAACTGCTACCACACAGCGACCATATTGCTCATAGGCTTTTTTCACATCTTTTAAAAACTGATCCCGGCTAAAGGGGCGTTCCGGCATATAAATGAGATGCGGACCATCGTCCGGATACTTTTGTCCCAAAGCAGCTGCGGCAGTTAGGAAGCCGGCGTGGCGCCCCATTACAACTCCGATGTACACTCCCGGAAGAGCCCGGTTATCCAGATTTACACCCGCAAAGGCAGAAGCTACGAATCTTGCTGCGGAACCATAGCCCGGAGTGTGATCGCTTAGCACCAGATCATTATCTATTGTCTTAGGAATGTGGATCGCTCTAAACTCATATTCGGCAAGCTTCGCCTGCTCATTCACAATTCTTACTGTATCGGAAGAGTCGTTACCACCTATGTAGAAGAAATACCGTACATCGTGTGCTTTTAGAACTTTAAAGATTTCCTTGCAATATGCCACATCCGGTTTATCTCGGGTGGAGAGTAGTGCGCTGGATGGAGTATTTGCCACTTGTTCCAGATTGTGCGTAGTTTCCTGAGTTAGATCTATAAAATCTTCATTCACAATACCTTTTACGCCGTGCAATGCGCCATATACTCTGGTTACTTGCGAGAATTTCCGGGATTCCAAGGCAGCGCCCACCATAGATTGGTTTATTACTGCTGTAGGTCCGCCTCCCTGGGCTATCACAACTTTTCCTTCGAGCTTCATCAATTTCCTCCTTGAAAGTTCGGCAAGAATAATTCCATTTGGTTCAGCTTTGTGCACCCACATAAATCTGTCCAGCAGAAAATGCTTGCCTAAATCCGCTTTTACAAAAGCATGGAACACGGAGGTAGTATGAGCTACATAGTACTCGCGCGCAAATATCGCCCGCAGAACTTCTCTGAAGTATATGCCCAGGACCACGTAACCAAGATTTTACAGAGCGCGATCGCCTCAGAACGCATCGCCCACGCCTATCTGTTTACCGGTCCCCGCGGAGTTGGAAAGACTTCGCTTGCCCGCATTATGGCAAAAAGCCTGAATTGCACGGAAGGTCCCACCACCAAGCCTTGCAATGTCTGCACAAATTGCACAGAGATCACCGCCGGTGTATCTCCGGACGTAATCGAGATAGATGGTGCCAGCAACACTGGTGTGGACGATATCCGCGAATTGCAAAAGGAGCTCCTCTACGCCGCCAGCGGTTCAAAATATAAGATTTACATCATCGATGAAGTGCATATGCTCTCCAAAAGTGCATTTAACGCCCTGCTCAAAACTCTTGAGGAACCTCCGGAAAACGTAATCTTCATCTTTGCAACCACAGAGCCTCACAAAGTACTGCCTACCATCATCTCCCGCTGTCAACGCTACGATTTCAAACGCATCCCGGTAGATGCCATTGTTGCTAGGCTAAAGGATTTGTGTGTAAAAGAACAGATAAAGGTAGATAGTGAATCCTTGTATCTTATTGCCAGAAAAGCTGATGGAGGGATGCGTGACGCGCTTTCTCTGATGGATCAGACCATAAGCTATTGTGCTAATGATATTAACATAGATAAAGTACGTCAGATCTTCGGGATGATACCGAATCAACTGTATTTCGATTTTATGAAGATGATCAAGCAACACGATCCTAAAAGCCTCATCATTGGATTGCATGGCATTTTTGAAGATGGAACGGATCTACAAGAGTTTATCGCCAACATGCTAGATTTTTTACGCATGGTGCTTCTAAGCAAATTAGGAATCGAACTGAAGGATATAAGCCAGGACGAGTTGCCTCTTTTTAACGAAGTGGCGAAGATCTTCAGCCAGAATGATCTACTCTATATAATGAGCCAATTGGTGCAAACCCGCAACGACATCCGGATCAGTAACAACCCCTATCTGCTGATAGAAGCCACGATGATAAAACTGGCAAGATTGGATGAGATCGACGATATCAGCCACCTAATAGCCCAGATCAAACAAGGCGGCACTGCCATGAATGCAGTCCCTACCGCTGTAACTCCCACAGCTTCGGCTCCCCCGAGCATGAGCCCAATTCCCAAAGCCTCTGCCCCAAGAAGCAGTTCTGCACCAAATACGCCTAAAGTTCAGACCGAAGATGCTCCCCAGATACACAAGCTTGAGCCCACTGATGAAAATCTGAAGAAATACTGGCAGGAACTCTCTATCCGCATCAGCAAGAGCAGTAAGATTGCCGGCCTGGCGTTCAAAGCTGCCAGATTTGCCGCTCTGCGAGAAAATGCAATCGTAGCCAGGCTGGATTCCATAACCAATCACAATGCTATCAAAACTCATCTGGAACGTATTGAAGCCATCATCGCGGATGTCTTTGATAAACCACTGAAATTGATTCTGGAACTGGACGAAAAGGAAACCCCCACCAAAGTAGAAATAATTCGTAAAACCATCGATAATGTAAAAGAAGAGATCCCCGAGCTAAAGAGTTTCATCGAGCAAACTGACGCGAGGTTGATCTGATATTCAGCATCTTGTTTGCCATCCTAAGCGTGGTATATCTTTGCTTTTTGTTCCTGATGGGAAGAGGCATGTTGCTTTGTTTGCCTCCAAAAAACATGCAAAACTCCAGCCCCGAACCCATCTCCATCATTGTTGCTGCCAGAAATGAAGCGCATAATCTGCCCCGGATACTAACCTCAATAGCCCAAATCCACCCTCACGATGCAGATTATGAAGTGATTATCGTAAACGACCACTCAAGCGATGCCAGTAAAAGCGTTCTGGAAAATTGGGATGGCAAGTTTGGAATAAAAGTGATTGATTTTTATGCCGATAGCGAAGCTATTGTGGGGAAGAAAGCAGCCTTGCAAGTGGGTATCGATGCTGCAAAATACGATATTTTGGCTTTCACAGATGCGGATTGCATCATTCCCAAAGGCTGGCTACGGGAAATCTCACGGGTGATGGATGCAGATTGTGACTACCTTTTGGGTTACTCCACTATTCTCACCAATGAAGCAGAAAACAGTCTCAGCCTGGTCAATTTTGAACGGAGCATCTATTACATCCTTGCCGCTGCAGGGCTTAAATACCGCAGACCGATCACTGCCAGTGCCTGCAACATGGTGTACCGCAAATCTCTGTTCGAAAAAGCCGGTGGCTTTGCAGGGATCGGTCACCTGCAAAGTGGAGATGACGACCTATTACTAATGAAGATGGCACCCTTTATCCGCAAAGCATATTATAACCCAGCCCCCGCCATGCAAATAGTAAGCATCGAAGGAAAAAGCGTTAAAAAGAAGTACCACAAAAACATCCGCCGAGCCTCCAAATTCAAATACTTCCCCGGATATCTGAAAGTGCTCTCTGGCTTTATCTTCGGCTATTTTTGCTTTTTCTATGCCGCCTTATTCTTGATTCTTTCCGGCAAATATTTATCGCTATTGCCATTGGTGGTAGGGGTAAAATCCGCTGCAGAACTCATCCTCTCCCAGAGGCACCTGGCTTTGGTGCGGCAAACTCATATCGGAATCTTGTATTTTCTGCAGATATTGCTCTTCCCTCTCCAGTTCATTTTCTATGCGATTCGCGGCACTTTGGGTAAATATCGCTGGAAAACCGGCTGAGACAGCAAGCAATATTTCATTTTATAGAAGCCAATATAGGACAAATATTGCACAGCAGTAAAATGCAATTTCCCGATTTTCGTTGACAAAAGCCCGCCTTTGGTTTTGTATGTATACATTACGAAAAACATGGAGCCTAAAATGCTACGGCAGATACTATTATCAAAACTGCACCGGGCAACGGTGTTAGAGTGTGACATTAACTACAACGGCAGCATTAAGATTGCCGAAGAATTACTGGAAGCCAGCGGCATGCAAGAATTTGAACGCGTAGAAGTGTTCAACATCAGCAATGGCGCCCGCTTCAGTACATATATTATTAAGGGCGAAAGAGGCAGCGGCATGATTGGCATCAATGGCGCGGCTGCCAGGCTGGCTCAGGTTGGCGATAAGATAATCGTGATCAACTATGGCATGATGGATGATGCAGAGATGCTTGCCCATAAACCTCGCATCGTAATTCTGGGAACTGAGAACAAGATCGAAAGTATCATCTAAATGCTGGAAATCCATTCTATCGAGCAAATGCAGGCATTGCAGCATCCTCAGGGTGCCCGCGTCGGTTTTGTACCCACAATGGGCTACCTGCATGAAGGGCATCTCAGCTTGGTGAAGCAAAGCAAAAAAGATTGTGATGTTACCATCGTCTCGATCTTCGTAAATCCCACCCAGTTTGGTCCAAATGAAGATCTCGAGAGCTATCCCAGGGATATAAAGCGGGATCTCGCCCTTTTGGATGATTGTGCGGTAGATTACGTGTTCTACCCTGAATCCTCTGCCATTTATCCCACGCCGTATCATACCTGGGTGGAAGTAGAAGAGCTTTCCCGGCTATATTGCGGTGCCAGCCGTCCGGGACATTTCCGCGGTGTTTGCACTGTAGTTTTGAAGCTGCTTAACATCGTAAAAGCTCATCGGATGTACATGGGTGAAAAGGATTTTCAGCAGCTCAGCATACTACGCGTGATGCTGAAAGATCTGAATTTGCAAACCCGGATTATCGGATGCCCTATTGTGCGTGAAGCAGATGGCCTGGCAAAAAGCAGCCGCAACATATATTTGAAGAACGAGAACCGCAAGATAGCCCTTTGCCTATACAATGCCCTATCCCGGGCAAAAGCAGAAGTGGCGTCAGGAGAAAGGGATTGCGCACAATTGATCAATAACGCTGTTATGTCCATAGACTCTGCTGGTGCTAAAGCAGACTATGTGGCAATCGTCAGCGCAAACAATCTTCAGGCATTACAAGTAGTAGAAGCCGGAAGTCGCATGTTGATCGCGGCATATGTAGGCAAAACCCGCTTGATCGATAATATCGAGCTCCTTTAAAAATACTCCTTATGTCCATGCCGGTTCCAGGCGTATAGGCCTTATTCTTCTTTTTGGCGTAGAAAGTCCCGCACTAAAGTATTGTAGTCCTCCCTTTTCTCGATATGATGTTGGTGAGAGCCCTAAAAAAAAAGACCATTACTCCGGCTTCGGACAAAGCATATCTTTTGTCCAATACCCATACACCAGCTGATTTTTTTACTCTTCAATGGGGCAGTTTACTGACCATCTGATGCCGTATTTATCGATAAGATTCCCATAATAATCTCCCCAAAAAGCGGCGTGGAAGTCCATCAAGATTTTGGCATCTTCCGAAAGTCTCTCCCATACTCGCAGAGCTTCCTCTTTATCATTCAAAGCAACCATCAGTTCCACAGAAGATCCCTGAACCGCTGTTTGCCCAAAAGATTCGTGGACATCCGAACCCATCAGGGTCATGTTATCATTTATCGGCAAACTGATGTGCATGATCAGGTCTTTTATCTCGTCTGGAATTGATTCCCCCTCCTGAAGAGGCATCTCTGAAAACCTGCCCACATAGGAAAACTCTCCTCCAAAGATTGATTTGTAGAATTCGAATGCCTCCAGGCAAGTTCCATTAAAATTGAGATATGGATGGATGCTAATCATATTTTCCTCTCTATCTGTTTTATCTATAAGCTAATCCGTATTCTTGTGAGGTCAAAAGCAAAAAAATGTAGCCATTGC
>CAZJJH010000019.1:0-12059 GCA_964546265.1 uncultured Candidatus Cloacimonadota bacterium | reverse complement strand
ACCAAGTTCGATGAACATTGCTTGCTGCTATATATAAACGAATCCTGCATCATTGTAGGCAGGTTTCAAAATACTCTTGCAGAGATTAACTACCAATGGGTCCAGCAGCATGAAATCCCCGTGGTGCGCCGTTTGACCGGTGGCGGGACGGTTTTTCACGATTTAGGTAATCTGAATTTTAGCTTTCTTATGAATTCCGCCGATACCGATACTGCAGATTTTGCGCATTACACCGCGCCGGTTTTGGAGGTTCTGAACGATCTCGGCGTACCCGCCATCCTGGAGGGTAGAAACGACCTGACCATCAACGGCATGAAGTTTTCCGGCAATGCCAAACTTGTGCAAAACGGGAAAACTCTGCAACATGGCACCATCCTTTTCAATTCCCACGTAGAATCTCTCACACAGGCCCTGAAAGTGAATCCGCTCAAATTCTCTGACAAAGCGGTAAAATCCATCCGCGCAAGGGTCACGAACGTGATTGATCATCTACCCCGGCCCATGAAACTGGGTGAATTCATTCCTCTGGTGCGCAGTAAAGTGCACAGTCTGTATCCTGATGCCCGGGATTACAGCCTTAGCATTGATGACCGTCAGGCGGTGCAAAGCCTGGTCGATAGCAAATATGGCTCCTGGGATTGGAACTTTGGTAAAAGCCCCCAATACAACCTTGCCAATGCCATCCGTAGCGCCGGGGGAACCATCGAGTTGTATCTGGATGTGGCAAATGGAGTAATTACCAGCCTCAAGATATTTGGAGATTTCTTTTCTTCTCAGGACATCAAAGAACTGGAGAGATATTTCAGCGGAATCCCTCACGATCAGAGCAGCGTAAGAGAGGCATTTGAAAAAGCCGGATACAGAGATTACCTGGGCAATGTGGAGCTCAGGGATCTGGTAGAAGCGATGTTCTGATCTGCAGAGATAGCCTTATCTGAATTTCCTCCGAAGCAGATTTGCGTTCGAAACAACAGTAATGGAGCTTAGTGCCATAGCTATCTCCGCAATCACCGGATGCAACACGCCAAAAGCTGCCAGAGGAATGGCAACCAGATTGTAGAAAAAAGCCCAAAACAGATTTTGCCGGATCTTGGCAAAGGTTTCCACCGAAAGCTTTTGCGCCAGTGGAATCAAACGGAGATCTCCCCTCAAAATCGTAATATCAGCCGCTTCAATGGCGATATCAGTGCCCATGCCCATCGCAATGCCGATATCAGCTTGTTTCAGCGCGGGAGCATCATTTATGCCATCTCCAACCATCGCCACTACTTTGCCCTTAGCCTGAAGTTCTCGCACCTTTCCTGCCTTATCTGCCGGCAATACATTTGCCATTACCTCACTAATCCCGCATTTGTGTGCTATCGCGTGGGCAGTGTCGGGATTGTCTCCACTCATCATGTAGGGCTTGATTCCTTTATCGATGAAGCTTTTCACCATCTGCTCAGCCTCTTCGCGAATGGTATCTGCCACATAGAATTGCGCCAGGATATTTTTCGAATTTGCCAGATATATCTTACCGGCATAGGCGAAGGCTGGATCACTGCTAATCTCACTGTCTATCCCCATTTCCCGCATCCAGTTCAGGCTGCCCAGATAATACTTTTCAGAATCTATCATTGCCGAAATACCTCTTCCGGGACTGGCGTTGAAGTCTGTGATGGGCAGGGCTTCCAGATGCCTTTCTACGGCAGCGGTTTTGATAGCGAGAGCAAGGGGATGTTCACTGGAACTTTCCAGAGCATATGCTAGAGCCAGATTTTGCTGCTCTGCTCCCTTATAGCTTTCAATTTTGATCAATTCCGGCTTTCCATAGGTCAAGGTCCCTGTCTTATCCAAAATGATAGTATCCACATCTTTCATGCGTTGCAAGGCTTCTCCACTGCGAATCAGAATCCCTTTGTTTGCACCAATCCCGCTACCCACCATCAATGCTGTGGGAGTGGCAAGACCCAGGGCGCAAGGGCAGGCAATCACCAAAGTGGCGATAGTCGCCATCAAAGCCGCGGCAAGTCCGGTGCTGGGCAGGGATAGCGGGATAATTCCGCTGATTGCGGTTCCCACCATGTTCATGAAGCCGGGAAAAATCATCCAGGCAGAGAATACCGCCAGGGCAAGGATCATCACCGCAGGCACGAATATGGCGGTGATTCTGTCTGCCAAAAGCTGGATTGGTACCTTGGAGTGCTGTGCTTCGCTCACCATTTTGATGACCTGAGCCAAAAATGTTTCGCTACCCACCTTGCTGGCTTTTGCCTGAAAATAACCATCCAGATTGATCGTTGCGCCCAATACAGAGTCGCCCACAGTTCTGGTAACCGGCATCGATTCTCCAGTGGCTATAGATTCATCTAAAGAGCTTGTCCCGCTGGTTATTACAGCATCTGTGGGAACTTTGGCTCCGGGCTTTACCACAAATATATCCCCGGTTTTAATACGGTGAACCGGCACTTCCTGCTCCACTCCATCCACCAACAGGATAGCGGTTTTTGCTCCTAGAGATATCAGTTTGCGGATTGCTTCAGATGCCTTTCCGCGAGCGCGGCTTTCCAGATAGCGACCGGTGAGATGAAAGGATAAGATCATTGAGGCAATGCCGGCAAAATCATGGGGAGAAATGTCCTTCACGATTAGGGATAGGGGACTTACCAAAAGCGATGATATAGTGCCCAAAGCAATCAGGACATCCATATTGGCAGCACGATTGGCAAGGGATTTGAAGGCAGAAATATATACATGGCGAGCGGGAGCCAGCATTGCCACCAAGGACAGAGCAAACATCAGCCAGGCATCAGCGGAATGACCGATGATCTTGCCACCAAAGAACATATGCGGAATCATCAGGATCATTACCAGACCGGTGATGATCCAACTGTATGCCATACGTTTGCGGGCGATGTGCATCTTTTTGATCTGTTCGTCCTCGCCCAGATGCACGCTGTCTCTGATCTTAAAGCCCAAGTCTGTAATACTCTTGAAAATGGCAACTTTGTTCACCTTGCGTTCGTCATATTCTACCATAGCCTCTTCCAAAGCGAGGTTAACATGGGCTACACTGATGCCGTTTAAGGCTTTTAAGCTCTTTTCCACATTCGCACTGCAAGATGCGCAGTGCATGCCGTCTATGCCAATTTGTATCTGCATTTATACCTCGTGTTTTAAATGTATATTATATTTATATGATATGCTATATCCGCGTATAGCCAACATTTTTCCTCCCGATTCCAGGTATTTAACCCACATAGCTCCACACTATATGCTCCCTTGAGCCATCGTCGACACTTCAGGTAGATTTCGTGCTTAGAAGAAGCTGTGGTGGCAGGAGGATCTAAGCTTGATGTATCGCTAAACCTGCGCCGAAGCATTGGCTTAGGCTATAGTAAGAAACTTATATTCAGGCTGTTATCTGCATTTGGAGAGAATTTATGAGGCACAAAAAAGGGCGGAACCCTTTGGAACCGCCCGTGAAGCTGATATACT
Organism: uncultured Candidatus Cloacimonadota bacterium; assembly: GCA_964546265.1. GTDB lineage: Bacteria > Cloacimonadota > Cloacimonadia > Cloacimonadales > Cloacimonadaceae > UBA5456. The sequence continues at coordinate 8,582 of CAZJJH010000019.1, read as the reverse complement.
TAGATCAATCCGTCGCGTTTAAGCAGCGCACTGGGATCCAGAGGACGTCCCCGGAAAGCTTCAAAGAGCTCTTGGGGGTGGAATGAATTGCCTCTGCTGAGGATATAAGTGCGGAATTTATCGGCGGTTTCCTTATCGAAGATGCCATGTTCATCAAACATGCTCCAGGCATCTGCTTCCAAGGCTTCTGCCCATTTGTAAGAATAGTATCCTGCCGCATAACCTCCGGCAAAGATATGGGCAAAGGCACAGGAGCTATTGGTGCCTGCTACTCTCGGCAGCAAGGCGAAGCGCTCTGTAGCTTCTTTTTCGAAGGCATCTACATCCTCGATTGTGGCAGGATCCGCCAGGTGCCAGGCAAAATCCATATTAGCATAGCGTAATTGGGTAATGTTTGCTGTTCCGGCATTGAAGTTTTTGGCGGAGATTACCTTGTCCAACAATTCCGTGGGCAGGGCTTCACCGGTTTCATAGTGCCGGGCAAAAAGATTCAAAGCTTCCTTTTCCAAAAGCCAATTTTCCATGATCTGGCTGGGTAGTTCCACAAAATCCCACAATACGGAGGTTCCGGATAGCGCTGTGTAATAACCATCAGCCAAAAGGGAATGGATGGCATGACCAAATTCGTGGAAGATAGTGCGGGCTTCATCCATGCGCAATAGAGACGGGCTCTTGTCTGTAGATGGAGTGAGGCTGCCCACGATCATTACTTGTGGACGGCGCATGCCATCGTGGTGGAGTCCCTGTCCTTGCAGGCTGCTTTTCCAGGCACCGCCGCGCTTGGTGTCTCTGGGGAAGAGGTCTATATAGAGCAGGCCCAGGTAGCTGCCATCGGCGTCATGCGCTTCCCAGGTTGTTACGTCTTCGTGATATACTGGAACGTCGTGCACCTGTTTCATGGTGATGCCGTAAATCTTGTTTACAACGGTAAACAGACCGTCAATAACGTTTTCTACTTTGAACCAGGGGCGCAATTCCTCGGGGTCATAAGCAAAGAGTTTTTCTTTCAGTTTGTTGCTGTAGTAGCTCCAATCCCAGCTCTGTAATTCATCGATGTTATCCAGTTCTTTGGCAAGAGCTGCTACTTCATCCCGTTCCCTCTGAGCGGCAGGGTAAGCGGCATCGTAGATTTTGTCCAAAAACGCCCGGGCGTTATCAACACTGGCAGCCATGCGGTCTTCCAGTACATAGTCGGCGTGGTTTTTGTAGCCCAGAAGTTGGGCGCGTTCTTTGCGCAAAACCAAGGTACGCTTGATGTTATCCTGGTTATCATATTCATCCTGAAACGCGCGGGAGCCATATGCTTTACTCATCTTTTCCCGAATCTGGCGGTTCTTGCAGTAGGTAAGCAGGGGCATCACGCTGGAAGGTTGCAGGGTGAAGAGCCAGCCGGAATCCTTTCCTTTTCTTTTGGCAGTAAATTCGGCGGCATCCAATGCGCCCTTGGGAAGACCTTCCACGTCCTTGGGATCCGTGATATGCAGTTCAAAAGCATTGGTGGCATTTAGCACGTTGTCGCTGAACTTTGGCGAAAGCTGAGAAAGCTCCATGGCGATCTCGGTGAAGCGCTTTTTGTCCTCGTCTTTCAGCAAGGCGCCGCCGCGGATGAAGCTTTGATAGCGGCGTTCTATCATGCGATAGCGCTCGGCTTTGCGGAGGGCGTCTTTATCGTTCATGTCTTTTGGCAGTTCTGGCTTTGGCTTGCCGTCAACTTCCTGGTCGTAAACCGCTTTTACTCTGGCAAAGATTTTGGGATCCGTGGCAATGCTGGAGCTAAATTCTGCCAGCATCGGGGAAATCTTTTGCGCCAGGGCTTTGAACTGGGCATCGGAATGCGCTCCCAGCAGGTTGAAATATACGGTGGAAGCGTAGTTTAACTCATTAGCGCCAAGATCCATGGCCAGGATTGTGTTTTCAAAAGTGGGGGCTTCGGGATTGTTTTTAATCTCTTCAATCTCCGTGCGGGCAATTTTCAAGCCCTCTTCAATAGCAGGCATGAAGTGTTCGAGCTTTATCTCATCGAAAGGTATGGCCTTTAATCGATGATCATTCACTTTGCGTAATAAGGGATTATCTTGCATTTCCTCTCCTTGTTGTCTGATTTTATCTTATTCGCTCAAAAATATTCAGTTGCATAAATCGGTCAACTCTTTTCCCGAAGACGTAGTTCTATATGGTATTGAATTGCATGCCACTATAAGCTGGCTCCGGCACCGGAATTGGAAACATGGGCTTTGATCCATCCCAAAGATGTAAAGCAGGGCTCTCCCCCGGAAATTGTTTGAGATAATCAAAGATTTTCCTTTACGTTACACCTCCATTTAAAAAGATGGTCTGTACATGAGATTACTGAAAAAATGGTAAAAAAGGATATATAAGCAAATGGAGACACTAAAGCCTCTCGACACATTGAGAGTTCGCCGCCAGAAGGCAAAGCTTGGCGGAGGCGAGAAACGCATATCAGAGCAGCATGAAAAGGGCAAGCTTACCGCCCGGGAACGCATTGAAGCACTGGTAGATGCTGATAGCTTTGAAGAGTTTGATCTCTTTATGAGACACCAGTGCACGAACTTTGGCATGGAAAACACAGTGTTTGACGGCGATGGAGTGGTTACCGGCAGCGCTACGATCAGCGGACGGGTGGTCTATATCTTCGCGCAAGATTTCACCGTGTTTGGTGGTTCACTTTCCAAAACATATGCCGAAAAGATCTGCAAAATAATGGATATGGCGCTCAAAAACGGCTGTCCGTTAATCGGGCTGAACGATTCTGGCGGGGCACGCATTCAAGAAGGAGTGGACGCTCTTGCTGGTTATGCTGAAATCTTCTGGAGAAACGTGATGTCCAGCGGAGTGATTCCTCAGATCTCCGCGATCTTGGGCCCCTGCGCGGGTGGTGCTGTTTATTCCCCGGCGATCACGGATTTTGTGGTGATGGAAAAGAACAACAGCTATATGTTCGTTACCGGCCCCAAAGTGGTGAAGACCGTGCTCAACGAGACTGTCAGCATCGAGGATCTGGGCGGTGCTAAGATTCATTCCAGCAAAAGCGGAGTAGCGCACTTTATGACCAACAGCGAAGAAGAAACCATGCTCTTGATCAAAAAGTTGCTTTCTTATCTACCCAGCAATAATATGGAAGATCCGCCGGTGTATCCCAGTCCGGATCCCGTCACCCGGTCATGCCCGGAACTGAACGATGTTATCCCGGATAATCCCAATAAACCTTACGATATCCTGGATGTAATCTATCCGATCATGGACGATGGTGAATTTCTGCAGGTGATGGGCAATTTTGCGCAAAACATCGTGGTGGGCTTTGGTCGTTTGAACGGGCACTCTGTGGGAGTAGTGGCAAATCAACCCAAGGTTCTGGCAGGTGTGCTGGATATTGATGCATCTGTAAAAGCAGCCCGTTTCGTGCGGTTTTGCGATGCCTTCAATATTCCGCTGGTGGTGTTTGAAGATGTACCGGGATTTTTGCCGGGTACTTCTCAGGAACACAACGGCATCATCAGAAACGGAGCTAAACTGCTGTATTCCTTTGCTGAAGCTACCGTGCCCAAAATCACGGTGATCATCCGCAAGGCCTACGGCGGCGCGTATTGCGTAATGAACAGCCGCCATATGCGGGCGGATCTGGTTTATGCCTGGCCCAGCGCAGAAATTGCTGTGATGGGTCCCAAAGGTGCCGTGGAAGTTATCTTCCGCAGAGAAGCCAAAGAAAGCGAGAATCCAAAACAAGTGCTTAAAGATCGGGAAAATGAATATCGTGAAGCCTTCTCAAATCCCTATCGCGCTGCCGAGCGAGGCTATATCGACGATATCATCGAGCCATCTCAAACCCGCTTCCGCCTGATTAGAGCGCTGGAAATGCTCGCCAATAAAAAAGATAGCATTCCTCCCCGCAAACACGGGAACATCCCTTTGTAGAGGGCTTGGACAATGTATAGAATCATCCTTTTGATAATGGTGCTTTTGCCGATTACGCTATTGGCACAAGGCGATCTAAGCTCTGCAGCTCAAGCTTCTGCGGATTCCCTTACCCTGGCTCGAGAGCGGGAAATTATCTCTGAATACGGTTTTCGGGATACAAATACGCTGAGCAATGTGGCAGACAGGCTGGATATCAGCGATTTGAAGCGCTGGAAAGCCGCGCTGGGCCTGGAACCGCAAAACCAGGTTCTGGATAATATGACCCTGCGCAAACTGGGCATTACTCCATATAGAGCGCTTCTGGCTCAACAAACCGTAATTTATGGTTACAACGAGCTGAATAGCCTCTCGGAAGTGGCGGCTACCCTGAATATCCCGCTCAAAAAGTTTAAAGCCATCCTTGGTAATGCAGACCCCCTGGATAAAAGCTGGGATAACCTTTCCCTGCAAGCCTTGGGCATCGAGCTGGAAACAGTTAAGGCTGTAAATGAAGAGTTCAAAGATAACCTGAATTCATACGGGGGATCCGTTCTTCTGGTGGGAATGCTGGTGGTATTTTCTGCTCTCATTCTTACCAGCCTAATCATCAGCCAATTGGTGCACTTAAACCGGGAGAAAAAGACCAGGGGCGTAATCAAACTAAGCGCATCAGGACAGTTGAAATCTGCTCCGGGAACCACGAGCAGCAACGTGATTGTGGCTTTGGTTACAGCGCTTCACATGCATAAGATGGATATTGAAGAGCGCCGGAAGATGGTGCTAACCTTTCGCCGCACCCCCACAAATCAATGGCGCGCGAGTGCCGTATTGAGCATGCCAAACCGAGAAATCTCGTCTGTAAGGAGACCACGATGAAAAGCTATAAATTGTTGATAAATGGAGAACGATACGATGCCCGCATACTGGAGTACAGCAGTAGCCACGCTAAAATAAATATTAATGGCCACGATTACCTGGTGCAGATCGAAGAAGATCACAGCGCGGATGTTCCCAAGCTGGGAGGTCAGGAAAAAGCAGTGCCAATGGCACCTCATTTCGATAGTGATTTTGATCTCGGCTCGGGAGAGCTGCGCGCTCCACTACCCGGAGTGATAGTATCGATCCCGGTCAAAGAAGGCGAGGATGTGAAAGCGGGACAGCCCATCATGATTATCGAAGCAATGAAGATGGAATCCGAAATTTCTTCCCCGATCGATGCCAAAGTAGCCAAGATCAAGGTGAAGGAACGCTCCTTGGTGCAGGAAGGCGATATCCTGATGGTGCTCGAGGGTGAGCAGGTAAAAGTAAATACCAATAAAGCGCGCAAACAAAACCGCCACCAATCGATACCTAGCATCCGGCAATCTGCCGCTCCGGCTTCTTCTCCCGTTGCGCCCGCTGGGGACAAAATCCTCTATGCGCCAATTCCGGGAACCATTATCGATGTGAAATGCTCTTCCGGACAGCAGGTTCAGGAGGGCGACGTGGCAATAGTTTTGGAGGCCATGAAGATGGAATCCGATATCCATTTCCTGAGTAGTGGAAGGATCAAAAAAATCCACGTAAACAAAGGGGACAGCGTTCAGGAAGGCGCGCCTCTCATAGAGCTGGAGGCTTAGGCATGCAGGAATTATTACAGTTTATCCAGACTACCGGATTCCTGAATATCCAGCTGGGCAATATCGTAATGATGGCAGCCGGCTTGCTCTTTGTTTTTCTGGGAATCAATAAAGAGTTTGAACCGCTTCTGTTGGTGCCGATTGGATTTGGCATGCTGGTGGGAAACATCCCTGGCGTGGCCGAACAAGGCCTGGGAGTGGAAAGCGAGGGTTCCGTGCTCTCCTATCTTTATTTCGGAGTAGGAAAAGGCATCTACCCATCCCTGATTTTTCTGGGAGTGGGAGCTATGACAGATTTTACTGCGCTTATTGCAAATCCCAAACTCATTCTTCTTGGGGCAGCAGCGCAATTTGGCATATTCGCTACTTTCATGGGCTCTATTCTGCTGGGCTTCAACATCCTTGAAGCAGCATCCATAGGTATAATCGGTGGAGCTGATGGCCCTACTTCTATCTTTCTGGCATCCAAGATGGCGCCCCATTTGCTGGGTTCGATTGCGCTGGCGGCATATTCCTATATGGCGCTGGTACCTGTTATTCAGCCACCCATTATGAGGCTGCTTACTACCAAAAAGGAACGCGTTATCCGCATGAAAGCCCTGCGCGTAGTCAGTAAAAAGGAAAAGATCTTCTTCCCGATTGTTGCATTCATAGTTACTTCTTTCATTGCTCCCGGCTCGGCTGTGCTTCTGGCCATGCTGTTTTTGGGTAATTTGCTTAAAGAAAGCGGAGTAACAGACCGACTGGCGAATAGTGCCAAAAGCGTATTGATAGACGTTGTAACCATTTTGATTGGGCTCACGGTTGGCGCAAAGACAACTGCGGATGTGTTTCTGACTCCCGCCACCATCAAGATCTTCATCTTGGGAGCAGCGAGCTTCTGCGTGGCAACTGCCGCCGGAGTGATCTTTGCCAAGGTGATGAATCTATTTTGCAAAAGCAAGATCAACCCTTTGGTAGGCGCAGCGGGGGTTTCAGCGGTTCCGGCTTCTGCCCGTGTAGTGCAGGTGGTAGGTCAGCAATATGATAAAGCAAACTACCTGGTAATGCATGCAATGGCACCGAATGTATCTGGAGTGGTTGGTTCAGCTGTTGCGGCGGGTGTGCTTTTAGGCATCTTCGGTTCTTAGGAAGTATAATTTCAGCAAAAAGAAACCCCCATGTATTTGGGGGTTTTTTTGCTATCTATAATTTACGAGGGCTTATTCCTCATCGTCACTCATCTGCTCTCTCTTGTCTAGCAAGATTCTGCCGCAGTTCTCGCAATACACTATCTTTTTGCGCAGTTGCAGTTCTATGCGCATTTGCTGGCGAATGACAAATCCGCATCCGCCGCAGGAGCCTTCGTGATTATAGGCCACTGCCAGGTTGTCTTTATTGCGGATCAGGTTTGCGTAGCGCTTCAGAAGAGCCTGTGGGAGCTTAACTGCCATTTCGTTGCGTTCTGCCAGAGTGGCTTGAATTTTGGCGTCCAGGGCTTCTATCTGAGCTTTTAGATCGCCTTCTTTCTCGCGTTTATTTTTCTCCGCGTCCTGGAGTGCTTTTTTGAAGCCTTTAATCTTGTCTTTGGCTTGATTCTCCACTTCCATCAGTTCCAGCAATTTGGATTCTATCTCGGAGATTTTCTCTTTCAGATAGGCAATTTCGCTGTTTAAAGCCTTATATTCTTTGTTGGTTTTGATTTCAGATAACTGGCCGGAGTATTTGCGGATCTGATCCTGATAGGTCTTGATGTCGTTTTCCAGAGTGCGTTGTTTCTTGTTGATTTCGGCCTTTTCGGTTTCTCCGGCAAGAAGGTCGGCAGTTGCTTGTTCCACTCTTTCGTTGATTTCAGAGAGTTGCTTGGGCAATTCCTTTTGCAGCGCAAGGTATTTTCCCTTTTGATTATCCAATACTTGCATCTGCTCCAGGATTTGTAGTTGTGATTCCATATATTTACTCCTTAAATAACAAGCTAATATCCAGCGATTTATATGAATGAGTAAGGGCTCCGCTGGAGATGTAGTGAACGCCCGTCTTTGCGTATTGCATGATGTTTTCTTCGGTTACGCCTCCGGATATCTCGAGCTCCACTTTTTTGCCGAAGCGTTTCACGGCGGCGCGGATGTCTTTCAAACTCATGTTATCCAGCATTACTCGATCCACTTGAGCTGCCACAGCTTCTGCCAGTTCTTCCAGATTTGTTACTTCTACTTCCACTTTGTAGCTGGCGTTGTGGGCGGCAATTTTCTGAACTGCTTTGGTGATGCCCCCGGCAGCGCGGATGTGGTTTTCTTTCAGCATTATCATGTCGAACAGGCCGTGGCGGTGATTCAATCCGCCTCCGATTCGCACGGCATATTTTTCCAGGCTACGTAGCAAGGGCGTGGTTTTTCTGGTATCCAAGAGTCTGGTTTTGGTGCCAGACATGGCCTCTGTCATGCGCCGCGTTTGGGAGGCGATTCCCGAGAGGCGTTGCAGAAAGTTCAGCGCGGTGCGTTCTGCCTGCAGGATGCTGGCGGGTTTGCCTTCCACTCTCATGATCTCGTCTTTGGGCTTGACCCGGTCTCCATCTTTGCGATAGATGGTAATCTTGAGCTCGTTATCCACCATTTTAAATACCTGCCGGGCGACATCGATGCCGGCGAGAATACCTTCTGCCTTTGCAATCATATAGGCGGTTTCGATGACGGGATCCAGATCCAGATAGCGAGTAGTAATATCCCCGGAACCGAGATCTTCTTCCAAACTTTTGCGAATTATCTCATCCAAGAGCATCTATCCTCCAAGACAAAAAAAAAGCACTTGCGTATGCAAATGCTTAAGATCTATGCTTATGCTGTTTTGTACTTTCGTAATCTTGGTTCGTAAACACATATATTCTCTAAAACCTCTCTAGGCTGTCATGATTTTGATACTAAAGAATTTGTCAAGCAAAAAAGCTCCGGCTCTTTTGGCAGAATATTGCCCCTCGATTGCCGGGTAAAGACCAAACCCGCTTTTATGAAGGCAAATATAAACCCTCACTGAAAACTTCAATTTTCATCACCGAAAACTTCAAATCGGGAA
>CAZJJH010000018.1:2156-12094 GCA_964546265.1 uncultured Candidatus Cloacimonadota bacterium | reverse complement strand
GCGTTTTCGGGGATGTCTCCAAAGCGATCCTGCAATTCTTGAGCAAAATCCTCGATATCCTCCAGGCTTTGGATTTCTCCCAGGCGGCGGTATATGCGTAATCGCTCTTCATCGTTATCAATGTATTCCGGCGGAAAATAGAGATCTACTTCGGTGCGGATGCTCTGGCGAGTGGCGGGGCTGTCTTCAGCATATAAGGCGGATGTATCTCCACTTTCCACAGCCTCGATGGCGCGCCCTAAAAGGCGGTTGTAGTAGTTAAAGCCTATGGCCTGGATGATCCCGCTTTGTTTTGTGCCCAGGATGGTTCCGGCACCGCGCAATTCCAGATCTCGCAATGCTACCTGAAATCCTGCTCCCAGATAGTCGTATTGGGTAAGGGCTTCCAGACGGTGGCGGGCAACGGTAGTAGTTCCTTTGGGGATGAGCAGGTAGGCATAGGCGCGACGGTTGCTTCTGCCAACTCTGCCGCGCATCTGGTAAAGCTGGGCGAGGCCAAAGGTGTCTGCGCGGTCGATGAGAATGGTGTTTGCATTGGGGATGTCGATGCCGTTTTCAATGATAGTGGTGGAGATGAGCACCTGGAACTCCCTCTCTACAAAAGCTTTCATCACTTCTTCAAGGTGGTGTTCCGGCATTTGGGCATGTCCCACCATGAAGCTGATATCCGGCATTTCCCGGCGCAATTCCAGGGCAACAGTTTCAATCGTTTGTACCCGGTTGTGCACGAAGAAAACCTGTCCACCGCGATCCACTTCTCTGCGGATAGCATCCTTAATTACTTCCATATCCCGGGGGGTAATGATGGTGCGGATGGGCAAGCGTTCCTTGGGCGAGGTCTGCATCAGGGAGATTTCCTTGAGCTTGGCAAGCGCCATGTTCAGGGTTCTGGGGATCGGCGTAGCACTCATATAGAGGGTATCTACATTACTCTGCATTCGGCGCAGGCGATCCTTGTGGCGCACACCAAAACGGTGCTCTTCGTCTATGATCAGCAAACCTAATTTGGGGAATTTCACATCTTTGGAAAGGATACGGTGGGTGCCGATGGCTATATCTATTTGTCCGGAGCTGATATCCTGGATATCCCGGGTAACCGCCCCTTTGGAGCGAAACCGGGAAAGCATTGCGATTCTAACCGGATATTGGGCAAGCCGTTCCTTGAAAACGCGGTAATGTTGCTCTACCAGCAATGTGGTGGGGGCTAACACTGCTACCTGGAAGCCACTGTTTACTGCTTTGAAAGCGGCTCGGATCGCCACTTCGGTCTTGCCAAAGCCCACGTCTCCGCAAAGCAAGCGCTCCATCGGGGAGGGAAGTTCCATGTCGTCTTTGATCTCTTTGCCGGCTCTTACCTGATCCGGAGTGTCCTCGTAGATGAAGGACTCTTCCAGTTCCTTCTGCCATTCTGTATCCGGAGTATGGGCAAGCCCCGGACGGCTGCTGCGCTCGGCATATAGCTTCACCAGGTCTGCGGCGATAAGTTCGATCTGCTGTGTGGCACGTTTTTTGGTATTTTGCCATTTTGCGCTGCCGAGTTTGTTCAGTGTGGGTGCTGCGCCTTCTTCTGCCACATATTTGCTGACCAGTGAAAGCTGAAAAGTGGGGACATAAACACGGTCGTCGTTAGCATAGCGCAGAACCAGACACTCCACATCTTGAGAATCCAGCTTGATAATCTTCAGACCTTCAAACACGCCGATGCCATGGTCCACATGCACCACATAGTCACCGGGCTTCAGGTTTTCATAATCCACAATAGTTTCGCCCGGGGCAAAGCGGGGAGCGTAACGCTTGCGCTTATAGCGGTTGAAAATCTCGTGATCTGTAAACAGACCCAGCCTGGCATCCTCGATCTCAAAACCTTCATGCAATACCCCGATGTGACTCTGATAGATGGTATCTTCTCCGATGGTCTGGCGCATGCGTTTTTCCTGAGATGGGTTGTCGAAAAGCAGATAGTGTCGCCAGCCTTCGTTGCGCTTTTTGGCAAGCGAATCTGCCAGTAGCGGCAGATCTCCTTCAAAGGCGGGTTGCGGGGCAAAGGGAGCCCGGATATTCTGCTTCACTTCCGGCATGATGAATTCGCTTTGGGAGAGGTAGAGACTTTCGCTGGGATTCAGGGTGTTGTAAAAAGCATCGTCGCTAAGGATGATATCCTTCACTTTGGGGATTTTGCCCTGGCTGCCTTTTTTCCGCTCTTTTTGGTATTGGCTAACGGTCTGTTCTGTAATGGCTTGCATTTCTTCACGAACATAACTGTAATTGCTGAAGATAAACAGGCGTTCGTTCTGTGGGAAGTAATCCGCAAAGCTGCTCAACTCTTTGGTGAGGAGACTGAAATAGTTTTCGATGCCCTCGAAGAAACCCTTTTCTCTGATTTTAGCGATTACCACAGATCCGGAATCTATATCGTCCAGCGATATCTCGCGGGCCGGGATTACCGTAATTTCTCCCATCTCCCGGGCGATTGAGCGTTGCGTATTGGCAGAAAAGCTACGAATGGAGATAATCTCGTCGCCCCAAAACTCCAGACGAACTGGATGCAAGGCAGGAGGCGAAAAAATGTCTATAATGCCTCCGCGTTTGGCGGCTTGATATACCGTGGAAACCTGATATTCGATCTCGTAGCCCATATTCTGTAGATTTCGCATTAGTTGATCTGGATCGATGCTATCACCCTTTTTGAGCTTGAAGATATGCCGAGATAATGATGCCCGATTTGGGAGGATGCGCAAAAAGGAACGAATGGACAGGCTATATATCGCGGGCACTTCTGCAGTGACGGCATTTACCAGGCTAATCATCCTGGTGGCGCGGATGGAGTAATGCGGCGAGCGCTCCTCATAGGGCAAAATCTCGTAATCAGGCAGATAGAAGGCGTTGTCCTTGCCAACCAATGTTACCAGATCATCCCAGAGATCCTCGGCAATAATATCGTCCTGGGATACTAAGATGATGTTCTTTCCGGTTTTTGCCCAGACGTGAGCTGCTACCAGAGCCCGGGCACTCTGGCTGAGGTGATGTATCTGAGTGCCTTTTTGAATTGGTAAGAGCTTTTGGAAAAAGGCAGATTCCTGCAGTTTGGGCAGGATCGAAGTATAAAGCATCTTTAGTCCTTTATGTGGCTTCCTGGGAGCAATTCGATCTATGCGTTTTGGGGTCTTAACTTGGCAATAACATCTGCTAGTGAGATGCTTTTTTGCGCAGAATCTCCAAGGTTTTTCAGCGTGAAGAGCCCTTGCTTGAGCTCATCTTCTCCAATGATAAGGGCAAAAGCGGCATGGGAGGCATCAGCTGCCTTCATTTGGGCCTTGAAGGAGCCCTTTTCGGGATTGAAATCTGCATAAATACCGGCTTGCCGCAGGCTGTGCAAAGCGGGCAAGGCGGCTTGTTGAGCTTCATCTCCGATTGCGATTACATATACGTCAGGAGCCGGAATAGCAGGCAGGGAGATTTCTTCTTTTTCCAGCGCCAGAAGTAAGCGCTCAAATCCACCGGCAAAACCAATGGCAGGTGTTTCTTTGCCGCCAATCTGGGAGATCAAGGCGTTGTATCTACCGCCTCCGGCGATGGAATTTTGGGCTCCCAGAGAATCTACAATCAGTTCAAATGCTGTGTTGGTATAATAATCCAATCCCCTAACGATTGCAGGATTTACGCTATACTCTATCCGCATTGAGTCCAGATAGTTTTTCACTTGTTCAAAATGCCGGGCACAGTCCTCATCCAGATAATCTAACTGCGAGGGAGCGGCGGCGCGAAAGGCTTTGCAGCTATGCACCTTGCAGTCTAACAAACGTCGGGGCTTGGTTTCAAAGCGTTTCTGACAATCCGGGCAAAGTTCGGCTAAATGGGGGCGGTAATAATCTCGCAAGGCCTCATCGTAGTTTCCGGCGCAATTGGCGCAGCCCACGCTATTGATTTCCAGCCGAGCATTCTTCAATCCCAAGGCTTTCAGGAAGCTCATCTCGATGGCAATCACCTCGGCATCGTAAAAGGGATGGTTGCTGCCGATAAATTCTATGCCATATTGGTAGAACTGACGGTATCGACCAGCTTGAGGACGGTCGTAACGGAACATCGGTCCCATGTAGTATAGCTTTGTGCGGGCTGAGCTTTTATCCATGTGGTTTTCTACATAAGAACGGACAACCGGGGCGGTGCCTTCCGGACGCAAGGCAAAAGTTCTGCCCTTCTGATCCGTAAAGCGATACATCTCTTTCTGGACTACGTCGGAGTTTTCTCCGGAGCTGCGCTCAAAGAGTTCTGCCATTTCAAAAATGGGCGTAGTAATTTCCTGATAGCCAAAGCTAAGCGCTACCTTGCGAAATACATCCTTTACAAACTGCCATTTTACGCTTTGTTCTGGCAATATGTCGTAGGTTCCACGTGGTATTTTATAGTTCATCATTTCCTCTTTCTTGTGTCATCAAATTTGCAGGTGGCTCTGCCGTCAAGCAGTTCAGCGGGATATCTCACTCCGATCAGGTAAAGCCCTTCCGGGGGAGCGGTGGTAACCAGGTTCTGGCGCGGACATTCATCGGCAAGCAGCTTGAGGATAGTTTCTGAAGGCAGATCAAAATGAGAGATGTTTGCCAGAGTGCCTACAATCCGCCGTACCATGTTGTGTAGAAAGCGATCTGCCCGGATAGTGAAGATATATGAAGCTTCATCTTCCTGGATGCTGAGTTCCTTAAGCTCGCAAAAATGGTTGGGAACCTCGGGATTCAATCTGCCAAAAGTGCTGAAATTGTGACGCCCCAAAAGGTGCTTAGCCGCATCCTGCATAGGCTGCAGGCGGATCCTCAAGTGAGGAATAAAGCCGCTGTATTGGCGGTTGAAAGGGTCTCTATCCTTGCTAAGGATGTATCGGTAGCTTCGTTCATAGGCCTGATATCTGGCAGAGAGATCGTCCCCTACCTGCCAGATCTGCAATACCTTCACATCATCCGGAAGCCAGCGCCGAAAGGCGAGCAAGATCTGGGCTAAATCCATGCGCCCCTCATACTCAAAATGGGCATACTGAGCAAGGGCATGAACTCCTGTGTCTGTTCTCCCGGCAGCCACGATGGCGGTTTCTTTTTGGCTGAATTGCTTAAGCGCGTTTTCCATCACAATCTGTATGCTGCGCCCTTGCTTTTGTTTTTGCCAGCCAATGAAGTGGGTGCCGTCGTAAGCTATTTTGATCAGATACCGCATTGCTTCCCCTAAAGACTAAAAACGATTCCCAGTAAGCTGAGAAAAGCCAGTCCATACAGATTAGCGGGATAGTATGCTGCAAAAGCTTGGGGAGCTTCGTTTAGCAGATGGCTGACCTTGCTTTCGATCTGTGCGCTTTGCTCAAACACTTGTTTCCCGCTGAGGATGGCTTTATCCAGGATCCCTGCGATTTTGGTTTCCCGGGTCTGGAGGGAGTAGATCCGAAAATACATTTTTGCAAAGTAAACAGTAGATAATATGTAGAAGAGCAAGGATTTACAGGGTTTATACTTCAGGTAAGTATGGATTTCGGATAGAAGACGCTGTTTTTCTACAGAGCCCCATGCCGCTACCATTATCAGCACTAGATAAATGATCTTGATCGTGAAGAGCAGGGATTCTTCGAAACTGATGGCAAAGAAAAGACTGAAAAGCCAATATGCAGCAAACCAACTAAGTAGCTTGCGCAGAGCCATAAAGAATTTCTTATACAGGCTTGGTTCTGCCAGCATATAGAGGAAGAAAAGCGCAAACTGGGCAGCTAACTGACGCTGGGAGATCTCAAATGAGGTGCTGATGCCCAAGCCAAAGATGGCCAGCTTGAGTAGCAGATGTTGTTGCCGGATAAGCCCCGAATTCATCAGCTATCTGGATCTTCCTTGGGGGGAGGAAGGGGATCGAGGCTCGGGCCGGGCTCATCCTTGTTCTCAGATTCTGCCGTGTCGTCCTCAACCGGAGGAAGCTGCAGGCTGTCTGGCTCAGCAGGAGCCATAAGGCTGTCAATTTCTACCGGGCTTAGAAGGCTGTCTAAAATGGAGTTTTCTTTTAGCAGATCCTGGCTGGGATTATTGGTTTCCGCGTCGGAGTCATCCTCCGGGGTTGAGTCTGTTGCCAGAGAATCTGCCGCAGTGCTATCTGCTGGATCTTCCGCATTTGCCAGACTGTCCGACTCGGCACTTTCTTCGTAATAGCGATAATCTGCCTCGCGTTTCAAGAACACGCTACCATCGTAAAAACGGCGGATTGCTTCGGCGTATTCGGAATTTGGGTCATTTTCCAGAATTTGATCCAGATACGGTCTTGCCGCGCTGGTATCCGGGCTTTCGAAACTATAATACCATCCCAGGCGGAAGTTTGCTCTGGTTCGGAGGTGCTCAAATTCACTTTCGGTAAACTCTTGCATGCTCATAACTAAAGAATCCTCGTGCGCGGGGTAAAAATCCAGCGCTGTGTCGAAACTCAATTCCGCTTCTTCCAGAGCTGGATCTACCAGAGAGGGAGTTTTCCCGGCAAGAACTGCCTTAGCCGCGGAACTGTAAATATTTCGGGGATGGTTTGCGAGCAGCTCTTCATAGATCTGAATGGCCTCATCTTCACGCTGCGGGATCTCGTGCAGGATGTTGAAGATGGAATAGCGGCAGAAAGGCACTACCTCCCCGGCAAAGCGTTGCAGGGGTTCGGTCAATTGCTGTAGTTCTTCTTCGATGCGCCCATAATTTTGCCGTAGAATTTCCAGCCTGTCTCTAGTAATTGCGATCGGATCCTCTTCCGGTGCGGGAATCTCTTCCATGGGCATTTCTTCTTTTTCGGTGCTTGCTTCAGCTTCTGTGGGGGGCAGATCCGCATCACCGGCGTTTTCATCGACCACAGCCAGAGTGTCGGCATCAACAGCTACTGCCACGCTTTCTTCTTTGCCCGGCAGAGTAGCTGTTTCCTGGATTTCTGCTCCAAGGCTATCTGCTATTGTTGCATCAGGATCCACTGTCTCCAAAGATACATCCGTGCTATCCGGGGATAAGCTCACTACCGGAAGTTCTTTTTCCTGAACTGAGGTCTCGGTGCTGTCCGGCAGGAAAGCGTTTAAACTATCGATTTGCACGTTTAATGAATCCAGCTTTACTTGCAGAGAATCTGCCCAGCCTTGCAGGCTGTCTTGATAGGAAATAACTGTTTTATAGGCAGCAATGGCAGAATCCGGCAGACTGATTGCGCCCAAAAAGCTTTCTGCTCTTTTATAGTGAAAATCCAGAAATGCCTGCAGATCGCGCTTGATGTCCGGACTAGCGGTGGAGGAGGCTGAACTGATGGCATCAGCCAGGTTCTTGGCGGGTTCTGCAAACTCAGATTGGCTAAATTCGGTTCTAACCCGGTTCAGATGGCTGGTGGATGTTTGCGCATCGCCCAGGAAGTAATAGAGGTATCTGCCCCAGTGATAATACGCGGCAGCAGCGTGTTCCGTGCGGGGGTAATCCTTGCTTACGTCTTCCAGAGCCCTCAATCCACCTTCCTCTTCTCCCAAAGCCAGCAGGATTCTTGCGTGCAGCACCTTAGCTTTGGATAGAAGGTCCGGACGGCTTTCATGGCGGATGAGGTATCTACTTTCCTTTTCTGCTTCTTCAGCTCTACCCAGATCCAGGAGATTTGCCGCCACATAATAGCGGGCTTCCATTTTTTGCGGTTTAGGGATGCCGCGGGTATCGATGAATCGTTCAAATTCGCTAAGGGAGCGCTGGTAATCCTTCTGCATATAATAGTTTTTCCCGAAAAGGAAGAAGGCTTCTTTGAATTCTTTGGAATCCTTATAATCCCGGATAATGCGTTCCAGCCAATACTGAGCGCGGCTGTAATCCTTGTCTTTGATCTCAAAATCTGCCATTACCAGCAAAGCGCGGGCATGATGTTTCTTGAATCTGGAATCCCGAATAAAGCGCTCCAGCACCGCTTCGGATTCATCCGTCTGGTTTACGTCTCTCAGAACCCTGGCCAGATATATATATGCGTCCGGGACGTGTTTGCTATCGGGATAACCGGCGATCAGGTTTTCGAATGCATCTTTGGCTTGAAAAGCAGAGTTCTTTTTGTAATATAGAGCTCTTGCCATCAGGAAAAGGGCGTCGTCTGCGCGCTTGCCTTTGCTGTTGCGGGAAAGGATTATGCCACACTTTTGAATGGCTTTGGTATATTCATCCACTGCCTGAGGCGTAGGTCTGCCATTAGCATTCAGGGCTCGTTCCTGAGCGCTTTCAAAGTAATTTTTGGCATTATACATGGTGTTGTCGATCCCGCAGGCGACAATCATGAACAGCAGTGCCGATAGAAGGCTAAGGCGCGTATATCTCATAACGCAGAAATTATTCTTTCTCCATTTATGTCAATCCAAATTTAGTCCGCTTTCCTCCACGGCTGCTAAAACTTTTGCATTTTTTATAAGATCGATAGCTTCGTTCAGTTCTTGATACATCACCCGGTCTTTAGCAAGCGGCGCAACTATCTTTCTTAAACAAGCTTTTGCGCTTTCCAAAGCCGGAGAGCTGGCGATTCCCCGCATATCCATTGCCTGTGCCGCTATCATCAGCTCTATCGCCAATACAGTACTTACGTTTTGCACAACCTGCAATAGTTTAACTGCGGAAACGGAGCCCATGGATACGTGATCTTCTTGATTTGCTGAAGTAGGAATGCTATCCACAGAAGCGGGATGCGCCAGGACCTTATTTTCAGAAATCAATGAAGCGGCAGTAAGCTGGATGATCATGAAGCCGGAATCCAGGCCGGGACGGTGGGCAAGAAACGGTGCCAGCCCACGCGACAGCGCGGGGTTTAGCATTTGTTCCATGCGCCTTTCGCTGATATTTGCCAGTTCGCTGATGGCTATCGCCATTGTATCCAGCGCGATGGCAAGCGGTTCGCCATGGAAATTGCCTCCGGAGATTACCATTTCTTCTTCGGGAAAGATCAAAGGGTTATCCGTGGCAGAATTGATCTCGATCTGTAGTACACCCCGGGCATAGGCAAGAGCATCTCTAACTGCTCCGTGAACCTGAGGAGTGCACCTGAGGGAATAGGCATCCTGAACGTTTTCACAATGACGATGGGAATCTCTCAGCTCACTGTTTTGTAGCAGCTTGTGGATATTCTTAGCAGATTCCAACTGACCTTTATGAGGGCGAAGCTTGTGCACCAGGGGATTCATTGCGGTGGGGGTGCCCAAGAGTGAATCTATGGACATTGCGGCAAGGACATCTGCCTGTTTACAAAGCTTTTCGGCTTCGATAAGGCTCAAGGCACCGATGGCAGCCATTACCTGAGTGCCGTTGTTTAAAGCCAAACCTTCTTTTGCCTCCAGAACCACCGGATCAATCGCTGCTCTGCGCATGGCTTCCGCCCCGGCTAAACGCTCGCCTTTGTATATTGCCTCGCCTTCTCCGATCAATACCAGTGCGAGGTGAGAAAGTGGGGAAAGATCACCGCTGGCGCCAACAGAGCCGCGCATCGGGATCACCGGGTGAACACCCATATTCAACATTTGCACCAAAGCATTGAGGGTCTGCAGCCGGATGCCGGAATGACCTTTTGCCAATACCGCTATGCGAAGCAGCATTATCGCACGGGTGATTTCTTCAGTGTATGGTTCGCCAACGCTTACAGAGTGGCTGCGGATGAGATTTGCTTGCAATTCGGCAATGTTTTCCGGGGCAATATTCACAGTGCTGAATTTTCCAAAGCCGGTGGTAAGCCCATATACGATATCGCCATTGGCAATAACGCGCTCTACATATTCGCGACACTTTTTTACTTTGGCAACACTATCTTCAGCAAGGCGGATTTTGCTTCCAAGATATGCTACTTGGTGAACTTCTTCCAGACTGAGACTATTGCCATCGATGATGATTTCTTGCATGATTCCTCTGATGATTTCATATTGTAATGATCTTGATAGATCACATCTTATTTTG
>CAZJJH010000018.1:0-2056 GCA_964546265.1 uncultured Candidatus Cloacimonadota bacterium | reverse complement strand
GTTCAGTTATCTGGCTTTTTGCCGGATCGATCCGGTAACGGTAACAACTCTGAAAAACAATCCATTCAGATACTCTACCACTCCCGGAAGTTCCAGTTCAGAAATTTCCACAGTTACCATATTATTTACGTCGGGCACAAAATCCGGAGATTCGCCAAAATACACTTCATAATGGGATACTACGATCTCATTGCCCAGTTCATCCTGGCTCACGTCTTCCCAATCCAGCAGGATGCTACCTTCAGATATCTGAATACTTAGCTCTTGTGGAGCCAGGGGAAGCGCAGAGGAAGTGGTCATTGCGCTGATGATCTGGGGATATTGGGCGATGTGCCCGAAGGCATCAATTGCCTGCAAGAGGAAATAATACCGCGTGGCGGGGGAAAGCCCGCTAATGCCGGTGGTGATATATCCGTCTCCGGCTTCAGCCAGGGCGGGATCATCACTCTGGTCCCAACACATATCCGTCTCATCCACCGCGTCATCTGTGGAATAAAATATCCTGTAGCCGGCAAAATTTATGTCCTGTGAGGCTGCCCATGCCAGGTTTATAGAATTTTCTAACACACTCTGCACAAAAAATGTGCTGATAGCCTCGGGGACGGTCAAATCCAGACGGATCT
The DNA here is from genome assembly GCA_964546265.1 of uncultured Candidatus Cloacimonadota bacterium. Lineage (GTDB taxonomy): Bacteria > Cloacimonadota > Cloacimonadia > Cloacimonadales > Cloacimonadaceae > UBA5456. The sequence continues at coordinate 1,433 of CAZJJH010000018.1, read as the reverse complement.
GCCAGTCGTCTGCAATCCCTTCCGCGTTATTCATGCCGCTATAGCCGATATTGCCATTCATATCGCTGGCTTTGAACTCAAATTTATATATCCCGTCCAGGGGAAGCTCGATCTGCAGTTCTACTGTTTCGGTAGCTCTTGAGCTTAGTCTGGCTCTGCGGGCGGGCAGGGAAGTCCAGCCCTCACTTTCGTCATAGCTGCCGTTGCCATTGAAATCCACTCTGTATTGGATGCTGGAAAGATCCAGAGCTGTATCATCAAAGATGCTGCAACCGATTGTTACGGAAGAAGTTCCCAGCCAATCCGGCTGTGGTTGACCGGCAGGAATGGGATTGCTGAATAGCGGAGCGCTAACATCTACATAAAACATTATGGGGGCAGATAAGGCGGAGGCATTAGCGCTTTGATCCACCACTCTGATAGCCGCCCAATATGTGGCTGGTAAAAGTTCGCTGATGCTGGTTTGCGTGGTGGAAGCAAACGCCAGAGCGGCATCCTGTTCAACCGTCCAGAGCTGATCCTCTGTGTTCACCTCATCATCTAAAGAAATATACAATTCATAGCGCTCAAAATAGATGTCATCTGAACTGTCCCAGCTAAGCGTAGCAAAATCCGCACCCGTTTCCACCAGGCTGAAAGCCGTAACTGGAGCAGGCGCATCGGTATCTGCCACTACACCGTGAATGGTAAAATCATCTATCGTCCAATAATTATCTTGCCCAATATTCACTGAGCCATTGATGTATAACCAGCGAAATTTTACCATGGGTTTTCCGTTTAGCGCGGGTAGCAAGAAGCTTTGCCTGCCCTGATGTGAACTATCGTAAGTAGCAACAATATTGTAGGTTATATTATTTACGCTATATGCAAGGCTGGCACTGCCGCCGGGGTAAAGAAGCAGATCGCTGTCGAAAGAGATTTCGATATCCTTTAGCTCACTTAAGTTATATGCCGTAGAAAGCAGGCGTTCATTAGCTGTTTTGCCTGCGTTTACCCGGGTTTGCATGGCATAGTTTGAGCCGGATATCGCTAAGGGCGCCCAAGGGTAATCCGTGGACCCGCTATGGTTGATTGACCAGCCGGACGGCGGAACCCCTGCATGGTCAAAATCCTCTGCCAGCACTTCGACCTCGAGGATGCTGATTTTCAAGATCTGCTCATAGCTGCCATAAATACCATAATCTGCACCAATAAGCAACTCCTGGCTGCCATACCAATCAAGCGGCGGGTAAAGATTTAAGATACCTTCCGGGCTGATCTGGTAAGTAAAAGCTCCCTCATTTTCCACATAATAGCTATGCTCAAGTTCCTGATAGAAATATTCATTCAAGTCTATTTGGGGCAAGGCTTCGCCCAGGTTTGCCTGGATATGGGGAAAGGCTGGAGGCAGGGTGATTTCGGTTAAGGTGAAGTTAGTAGTAGTGGTCTGAGTA
>CAZJJH010000017.1:3170-12108 GCA_964546265.1 uncultured Candidatus Cloacimonadota bacterium | reverse complement strand
CTGCAGCTTCCCGTTAGGAAGTATCCTGCCCAAGGTGTCCGGACTTTCCTCTGTGGTATCACAGCAGACATCTTTCACTCCCACGCACACTATATTCATAAAAAAAATCTGCGCTTATAGATAGCGCAATCTTTCCCGGTCTGTAACCCCCGCGTATAGCTCGATAAAAGGTTTTACCGGGCTGATGTTTATTTTGGGGAAGAATACTTCTTCGATCTGGAAAAAGCCCACAGAGGCATTCATTTCTACATCTATCTTGATGGGTTTTTCTTCTCCTTTGATGATTCGCACTTTCTGGATTGCGGAAGCGGAAGTGCGGTGGATATCCCCGGGGCGTACTTTGGTAGAAAGCATGGCTGGAATGCGCGCTCTGCCCTTTTCCATATCGCTACCATCACCGATCAGAACCAATCCTGCTTCCAGGGAGTGGATCTTATGAGTAGCCATGTGTCCGAAAATTCCTTCGATGGCGATGGAACGGATGGCGGCTTTGATGTTATATTCTTCCGGGTTGTGAATGGAATCCAGCACACTATCTATGTATGGCGTAGCGATCTGAATGCTCAGAAACTCATGACTGTCCCGGGCAATAGTCATACCCAGATCGTGTAATAGGGATGCCATTATCACGCCCACAAGTGAGTCGTCCGCGTTGCCTACTTTTTCTTTTTCCAGATTCATCTGAATTCCGGATTCGTTTAACAGCTTGAACATTTTGATCGTGTTCAAGGTAGCTTTGCGCATGTGAACCGGACCATGATCATTGTAGCCCAGACGTTTGATGGATACGATATTAGCGTATTCCTGCAGAGCCTGTAATTCTGGATTCTCAAAAAGTAGTTCTGCAGTTTTTAACGCTTTTCCAGAGAGCAGTTTCAATATCCGCTCTTCCAATTGTTGTTGTTTTATAGATTTATTCATTGTTTTTATCTCCTAAATAAATGTGGGCTTTTCAGCTTCATCGCCAACTGTGTAGCCGAAGCTACTACGGCTATGGCGATGGCTATGGTTCCGGAGATCATCAAAGTATCGAAGATCAATCTGGAAGCCAGAGCATTTTGCCCACTGATATAAGCCTGCATTGCGTAGTAAAGACTTCTGCCCGGTACCAAAGGAATGATCACACAGATCACAAATACTGATACGGGAGTACGCATAAGCCGTGCCACTATTTCGGAATATATACATACCAAAATAATCGCCAAAAAAACTGAAAGCAACATAGAGCTTGTATAGTACAGTATAATCAAATATGCGGCCCAGCAAATTCCCCCGCCCAAAGCTGTAAAGAAAATCCGGGTCCCACGTAGGTTGCCGCGCACTGAAAAGCCCAGAATTGCCAAAAAAGCCCAAAGGAATTGTTGCAGGGTAAGGAGATCAAAGGGTCTCATATTATGGCCAGATGTCCCAAAGTTTCAGCATAGCGCCACTTCCTGCCACGATACCAAAGGTGATTACTATGGCTTCCACACCCCTGGCTGTACCGGCTACGAGGTCTCCACTCATGGTATCACGGATGGCATTTACGATCTGTAAGCCCGGTACCAGGATCATGATCCCGCCAATGATGATAAAATCCAGGCGGATATAGGGTACCCAGATGTCTATGGTTTTGCTTAAAAGCACGATTAGTGCTGCGGCAATAGCGTTCAGAAGAAAAGCGTTTACGGGGAGTCTGGATATGTATTTCAGGCTTGTTGCCACCAAAAAACCTACTGCGAGAGCTACAGCAAACTCGCTCCAGGATCCACCAAATAGCAGGCAGAAGAATCCGCTGGTTCCGGCGCCACAGCAATTGTTTAGCCACATCGGATATGCTTTTTGGCTATCGATGCGATTCAGCTCTGCGGCAAAGGATCTGGCTTTGGTGGATTCGATTGGGGCAGAGCTGCTTGCTGCTGTGTAAAGCTCGTTTACTGCTGTACTGATCTCGGTTATCTTGCCCAAGTCTATTCTGCGCTGGCCGATGCGCTTGATGCTGGTGCTGATCTCTTCTTCGCCATTGCTGATGGAAAGAAAAATGCCGGTGGGTGTAACAAAGGATTCACAGTCCGGATACCCCAACCCGATGCATACCTTTTGCATCATCAGTTCCACCCGGTTCGTAGCGCCGCCGCTTTCCAGAATTATTCTGCCGGTTTCAAGCGCCAATCTGCTGCACTGACGGATGCTTATTGCAGACAATCTTGCTCCTTTGGAGTAAGTTCCAGGATCTCCTCCGGAAGTCCCAGAATTCGGGCAATCCGCAGTGCATCCATGGGTGGTTTTTGGTTATCACTAAGCCGGATCAGGTTGTAGTCCATCGCTTCAGCCAAAATTCTCAAGCGCTGGCTGATATCCTCATTAACGATATTATCCAGCTGGCTCTCAATTCCCTTGATCTGATATTGGTTGATGTTTTTTAGTAATGCCGGGGCAGTAAAATGAGTAGCTGCTATAGTAGTGTGGTCAGTTCGGGAGAGATATGTAATCACTGCAGTGGCGATTGCCTCTCCTTCTCTGGGGTTTGTGCCTTTGGCAAATTCGTCCAGCAGAAATAAGCCTCTTCCCTTTTGGTTCAAAGCCTGGCAAAAAGCTACCACCTCCGCACCAAAAGAGGAGAGATTGTCGCCTTCATTGGCATGGTTGTAATAGATAAAATCGTAAAGGGGCATGCTAAGCTTATCTGCTGGCAGAGGGATACCGCGCCGGACTAGATGGGCAAATTGGGCGAGGCACTTCAGAATGCTGGTTTTGCCTCCCATATTTGGTCCGGTAATCAGATTCGCTTTGCTGCTAAAGCTGATGCATAGTGGTTGGTAAAGACGCTTATGCTCATTTAAGTAGATTTCCAGGGGTAGGTTTCGTGCATTCACTAGTTCGATGCTTTCCCCAATATCAGGTAGGCAAGCCCGGTATCTCACTGCAAAATTAGCAAGGGAAAAATCCCATCCTGCTTCCTTGATGCCAGCTATGGCGCGCTTGATTTCGGGTTCAAAACAAGCTATCTTTTCTGCCAGAAAGCCAAGTATACGTTGCTCTTCGGCATCAATTTCCTTGTTCAATAGGGCAAGCTCTTCTTTGATGCGCATGCTTTCTGGGGAATCTGCCAACATGAAGATTAGATTGGCGATGTTCTCTCTTTTTAGAATAAAGAAATTGCTGTTCTGAATCTTGAGCAACAAGTCATGGTTGTTTCTACCGATTACGAATTCTTCTTTGAGATTGTCTATGGTCAGGTCCCGGCGGGCCTGATCTAAAAAAAGAGCTCTGGAGTGCTTAAGCCGGCGGCTGAGGTCCTGGCGACGAGTATCGCATTCCTGCAACAACTGGCTGTATAATGGAGATAGCCTGAAAAAAGGTATGCCGGAACCTTCCGGATCCAGGAGGCGGAAGAGTTCTTGCAGTTCCGGGAAGTCATAATGAACTATCCCGCGGATTCTGGCATATTTAATCAACTCCTGGTAGTGAAACACAAAGCTTTTGAGCTCGAAGAGTTCATGGATGGCAGGGATGCGATTTACGAAATTCTGCGGTCGGATCTCCTCAATATGCGCGAAAAGCTGATTCCACTTTGGGTGGGGGTTTTTCTTTAGCTCTTGCATGAATAGTGCTCTGCGCTTGTAAGCCTCTTCTAGCGCAGGCAAAGAAAGCTTTTCAACGTTTATTTTATAACGCTTCACGGCTTCCAGCATATTGCCGGGAACATCGATCAAATCATAAATCTTATCCAGCCCCAAAAGCCGGTTTTGTTGCTTGTTCATCTTGCTATCAAAATCCTTTGCTTCAGCTTTCAAAGCCCGCCTTAGATGTCAATGTTTTTATGCTATAGACCACTAAAGAATTGGATTCCGGCTATCGTGATATCATCCCTCTGTTCATCATGCGTCAGTATTTTTTCCAGGTAAGATTCCAGATATTGCTTTTGCTCTGCAAGGCTAAGCTCCGCTATCCCGAGCAGCATGGATTGCCAACTTTGGTTGTTGAGTCTTCTGCCGTTTTCTGAAGGTTGGTCTAGTAATCCGTCCGAAGCTAAGTATAAAGCAATGTTGCCAGAATATGCTATCTCTTGCTGCATGAATCCATTATGATTGACCCATTTAAGACCACCCACGGATTGCTTGTCACCACGGAATCGGGTCACACTTTTATCCTGGAAGGAATAGAGATAAAGGCTTTGTTTGGCTCCAGCGAAATATATCTTCCCCTTTTGCGTTTTAATCAATGTTATGTCCATGCCATCCTGGATGTTGTTTTCCATGCTTTGATGCAGAGTGCTCCCTATCGACTGATGTAGCTCCCATAGGATGTCCTTGGGCTCATAAATGTGTTTAATTCCAACGATTTGTTCCAATTGAGCATTTGCGGCAAAAGACATCAACGCGCCGGGAACGCCATGACCAGTGCAGTCTATTACGGCAAAATATGTGCTGTCATCAAAGCTGTTTCTATATAACCAGTAAAAATCTCCTCCCACGATATCTCTTGGTTTCCAGATCATAAAATGCCGGGGAAAGGCTTCACTAAGCAGCGTGTCTGGGGGAAGCATGGATTGCTGGATCAATGAGGCATAGTTGATCGAATCTGTAATGCGTTTGTTTTTTGCCTCCAGCTCCCCATTTTTGATTTGTTCCAGCTTCGCTATTTGTTCCTGATATTTACGGGCTTCTTCGGCTCTAACCAGTTGCGTTTCCTTTTCTTCGGCTTCCTTGTTGTGAAGCATGCTTAGGTAGAAGCTCTCGAAGGTTCTGGCAATCTTTCCAAGCGCATTTGCAAGCTTGCTGTGCCAATAAACGCCGGGCATTTTTCCAAATGCAAGCAATGCAATTGTCTCCTTTGTTTCGTTGCGTATCGGGTATACGAGGCGGGGAAGATCTGCTTTGTAAAACTCTGCGAGAGATTCAGAATATTCCGTTTCGTTCAAAATCTCCATATCTATATTCAGGTATTGCAAATCATCTTTTAAGATGTTGTATAGTAAATCCTTACGTTCCTTGGACAGATCTTGAAATTCATAACCAGCACGATAATGATCAGACAAAAAGGCTAGCTGATATTGGTGGTCAAGATTTGTGAAAAACTTCAAAGTAAAATCTACATACTCCTTGAGATCGTGATACTTGAAAGATTCTTTCAGAAATCGCAGGTTCATCGAGGAAGGCGAAAAGCGAACTGGATTGACAAACGGTAACATACGGAGAACGCGTCTGGCTATCAGGGCAGAAATGATTACGGATATCACAAGAATTGCGTAGGCAACGAGGTATTTATTTACTATCCAGATACCGATCCCAAAGAATACTGGCTCTAAAAGAATGGTAAAAGCCGCTATAGCTGAAGCATAGACAACAAACTCTGCTACATCTACGTTTATCCGGAATCGTTTGATCAGAGCCATATAAATCAAAACGACAAATGTATACATCATAGCTAATCCATTAAGCATTCCCAAATTGCTATGGAAGTATTTGATCTCGAAGATCGGCATTTTTGGATCGACAAAACTCATACTGAGCAAACTTCGAATATACGGGATATATCTCCCACTATGCACAGCAAAGATACATAAGCCAAGAAAGAGGAACAACATGGAATAGTATAGTATCCTTTTGTAGTATCTTAAATGCAGGTTGCGTTCGCTAAAGAAGGGGATTAAAATAATAGCCAGCATTGAAGCCGATGTGATCCAGTACATATCCAGGAATACTCCAGTAATCGCGATAATTACAAGGCACACCGAAATGGCTCGACCATATCTCTTGACAGACACAATAAAGGGTATAAATATACCTCCTATTATTAAATAGCCGAGAAAATCAGAATTCAGTTTGCTAATCCATAACATATGATGATAAACGAAGGCATATGGCAGGCTTCGAGTAATCGTATATAGCATTATGAAGTATGCTGATACCTTTACCAATCGACTCTTTGCACCATTAGCTAGTATCCAGATCATCAAGGATAAAGGGAAGATGGGGAAAGCTGACAATAAGGAGATAAGGGACCTTTGCGGAAGTTTTCCAATCTTGAGTTCCGTTTCTTCGCCCTGTTTCAGCACTTTCATGGTAACCAAGCCCTCATCGTTGATGTATCTTCCCCGGGCAATGATATCCTGGGCGGTAGTAGAATCCTTCACCGTAGTCCAGGCGTAGGGCCCTACAGAAAGGATTTTCCAGGTCCGGGAAAGAGTGCTGTCATCATTCGAACTTGCGTTATCAAGATCTGGGAAGATTATTGCATTTTCATCCCTCTTTCTCAGGATTTCGAGCAGTTTTTCCTTAGCAATCAGGGAGTCACCATCTGCACTGAAGTAGGTATAACGGTTCCACAATCCAACATGGTAAGCTTGGACTATATCCTCTGTAGCGAAGAATTCCATAATGTTCAGAGTAACAGAAAATAAAAATAGGGTGAGAAAGACATAGTCTACAGCCTTCAGTTTCATACCATTCAACCTCCTGGAGCAAATCTTAAACTCGGGTTACTGTAACAAAGCCGAGAAATAAGTCAACAAATAAAACGCAGAAGCTGTATTGCTTGACAAAAAAATAGTGTAGTTATTGCTTGCATAAAGAAGAAATAGCGATAGAAGGTGAGTTATGGCGCTACTACTTAAGACTACAAGATTTGTGGAATCTCAGATAGATACTTTTTTGGATATAGTAAGTGACTCTGCCACTACATTCCAAATGGCGATTGAGGATTATCTGGAAGGGCGTGTGCAGCAGTTTGAAGAGCGCCTGAAGCAAATTCGCGAATATGAGCATCGGGCTGATGATCTGCGAGTAAGCATTGAACGCTTTCTGTATGAGCGCACGTTGATTCCGGAAAACAGGGGCGATGTATTGGCAATATTGGAAAACACGGATGAAGTAATCGATAACATCAAGGATTCTTTGTTGCAGTTTTCGATTGAGATGCCGGATATTCCCGCAGAACTGGACGATCTTTGGATGCAAACTACCCGCGCTTCTGTGGCAGCGGTAGAGCAGCTTGTGTTTGCGGTAAGATCCTTCTTTCGGGATCTGGCAGCGGTTAACAACTATATCCACAAAGTTTATTTCTTCGAGCGGGAAGCGGATCATATCGGGGAACGGCTGCGCCGGCAGATCTTTGGGATGGAAATCGAGCTTTCGCGCAAAAGTCAATTGCGATTTTTTGCTATTCACATCGAAAAGATCTCTGATGCGGCACAGAACGTTTGTGACCGGCTATCCATCTATACCATCAAACGGCAGTTGTAATCCAATATGTTTTTCTTTTACCTGTTGAGCGGTTTGTTTCTGGGTTGGTCGCTAGGCGCAAACGATACCGGAAACATCTTTGGAGCGGCGGTGGAAACCCGCATGTTGAGGTTCAAGAAAGCTGCTCTGATAGCTGCGATCTTTATTACATTGGGTGCAGTTCTGGAAGGCAGCGGACCTTCCGGCACACTGGGCAGATTGGGCTCTGTGGACGCATTGGGTGGCGCCTTTACGGTGTCCCTGGCGGCGGCTCTTACTATCACTCTAATCGTGCGCGTTGGTATTCCGGTTTCCACTTCACAAACCATTGTTGGAGCCATTATTGGCTGGAATCTATTTTCCGGAAGATTGACGGACTACGGTTCACTTGTTACCATCGCCTCTTCATGGGTATTGGCATTTGTGCTTTCCGGAGGAATTGCGGCAGTCCTTTTTCAAATAGTTAAACCCTTTATAAATCGCTCAAAAACCCACTTACTGGTACAGGATTTGTTTGTTAGAAATGCCTTGATCGTGGTGGGAGCTTTTGGAGCTTATTCTTTGGGAGCAAATAATATAGCCAATGTGGTTGGAGTATTTGTCCCCGTATCTCCTTTCAAAGATCTCAACCCGGGTGGGCTTATCAACATCACCGGCCTGCAGCAGCTCTATCTTCTGGGCGCGCTTTCTATCGTGGTGGGAATTTATACCTATTCTCACAAAGTGATGCGTACTGTGGGCAAGGATCTTTTCCATCTATCACCGATCACTGCCCTAATAGCCCTTAGCGCAGAAGCTATTGTGCTCTTTCTGTTTGCTTCCCGCGGACTATATAACTTGTTGCTTGGCTTGGGATTGCCTACTATTCCGTTGGTTCCGGTTTCCTCTACTCAAGTGATAGTGGGAGCAGTGGTAGGTATCGGGCTGTGTAAGGGTGGCAAGAACATCCGCTACAACATCCTGGCGAAAGTATCCTTTGCCTGGATCGCTGCCCCGGTATTGGCGGCTTTGATCAGCTTCACTTTGCTCTTTATCATCCAAAATGTGTTTGAACAAAAAGTTCAACAGGAAACTAATTATATCTTCGATCGCAAATCCATCACAAAAATCGCTGAAGATGGTTACGATACATCAGCACTTTCCACAGTGAATGGCAGAAGCTTCACTACTCAGAGAGATATCTATATAGAATTGAAAGAGCAGAATTCGCTCACAAGAGATGAGATTATCGGCATCATCGGTCTTACGGAAATCCATCATACAACTGTGGATATTGGTAAACTGAAAGCCGCTGGTCTGGAAGCAAGATTTTCCGAAAACCAGTTGAGAAGAATCGAGGAACTTGCCAATAAAAGCTATCGGCATAAATGGCAATTGCTGCACGATCTGGCAAAAGAAGAGGAATTCAGGCTTTATGACCCGCCCGAGAATGAGATTCAGAAAAATCATAACCGCGTATTGCAAACCAAGCTGGATCTGCTTTACCGTACCTTCTTGATAGAGAATTAGTTTTCTGAGATGAATCCTTTCGTAGAGAAAATTATCCCGCTCATAGTAGCGTTTATCGCCGGAGTAATAGCAAAGAAGCTGAAGCTGATGGGCAAGGAAGATGCCCCCATCCTGCTGAAGTTTGTGTTGAACATCTCTCTTCCTGCGCTAACCATCCTTGCCATTAGCAATGTGCGCGTAAGCCCGGATATGCTGATGATTCCTTTGTTTGCCATGGTGGTGGT
>CAZJJH010000017.1:0-3070 GCA_964546265.1 uncultured Candidatus Cloacimonadota bacterium | reverse complement strand
CCGCTTTATGCAATGCTGATAGCGTTTCTGATCAAGCTGATCGGAATCAGCCTGCCGCCCGTTTCAGTGAATTTCCTATCCTTGGTGGGGCAGCCAACTACGCCACTGGTGATGATCGCACTGGGCTTGTATTTTGAGCCTCGCCGCAAGAACATCGGCAAAGCATTTTTAGCGGTGTTCATTCGCATGGGGTTGGGGCTGGGAATTGGCTATGTTTTGGCTATGATCTTTGGATTGCAGGGTCTTACTGCAACGACCGTAATTGTCTGCTCTGCTTTGCCGATAGGATTCAATACCCTGATCTTTGCGAATCTGGAAAACATGGATGTGGAGTTTGCGGCAACGATGGTAAGCTTTTCCATTATTATTGCGCTGTTTTACTTGCCGTTATTGCTCTATTTGTTTAGAGTATAGTGTTGCCTGTCTGTAAGAAGGGTTAGTTTTCTCGCTTTCGTATCTGCGCAGTACTTTGCCGGATGTACAATGGTTCGAGCTCTGCCAGGCCTTGCCCAGAGTATTTTTGCCCTTCGATATATTTAGGAAGGTCAAAGAGCATTTCTGCTCGCAAGCGTCTGAGAAATCCGGGGCTTTTGGGCAAGTCTTTTCCGGCTGAATAAAATGCCTTTTCCACGATCGCGATGCCGTTTCCACAAGGAATATAATCGCTGATGTCCCAATCCAGAATTGCTTCTGGAGATACTACACAAGCGGGAATAATGGGTTGCAGATTTGCGTTGAACCCTGCTGCATATACTTCACTCATTCTGGCGTCTATCAGACTGAGGATATTTTTCCCGGAGATTGTGCAAGGCAGCGCAGCTAGTTCTAAAGAGCTGTAGCCATATACCGGAATATCTTGCGCGTAAGCAATACCTTTTGCGGTGGCAAGACCAATGCGCAAACCAGTGAAAGATCCGGGTCCCAAGCATATATAAAGCTCCTCAATATCTTGAGGGGAGAAGCCACAAGTGCGCATGGCACTATCAAGCGCCGGCATCAGGGTCTCGCTGTGAGTGATGCGGATATCCAGGTAGGCGCTGTAGATTACCCGATCGTTGGCAGAAATGGCAATAGAACCGGAAGTTTGGGAGCTATCGAGAGCTAATTTCAATTTCCTTTGCTCAGAAAGTCGTCATAAAGCTGCTCAAAATGTAGCTTGTGCTTTGCCTCATCAGAAGCCAGGCGAGTAAAAAGAGTAGATATCTCCTGATCAGAGAATTTCTTGCTCATTTCACTGTACAATTTGAAGGAATTCTCTTCTCTCTTCATGGCTTTGATCAGGATGTTCTGATAGTTCAGTTCATTATCATCCGGTTCTTTAGTGAGATATTCACTTATCTTGAGGTTGGGGCTGTGTTGAATATCTTTGGGATCCACGCCTTTTTTCCTGATGCTTTCGATTACTACGATATGCCCCATTTCCATCTGTTCCAATTCCTTAAGCATTTCTTTCTGGTCTTGAAACTTACTTTGCTTTTGTAAATCACGGTAAAAGGCTACGGCTTCTTGCTCGCGGGATACAGCAAAATCAAGGATTTCATTAAATTCAGAGATTGTCATCTTTAAAACTGGCTCCGGTTGAGATTAGAAAAACAATGCCGGGATGCTTATGATCCCGGCGTTATCACAATTCTTAGTCAATTGGTTCGAACATGTCTTTGCCGACACCGCATTCCGGGCAAACAAAATCTTCAGGAAGTTGCTCAAACGGGACGTTGTCGTTTTCAGCAGGATCGTAGATCCAACCGCAAGCGATGCATTGATATTTCTGCATGGGTATCCTCCAGGATTTTAGTAGGTCTCTATATGTACTTCGAAATAGCCCTGAGGGTGATCACAAACAGGGCATACCTTGGGAGCTGCGTCCCCTTCATGAATATAACCGCAATTCAGGCATTTCCAAAATACTTTTTCTTCTTTCTTGAATACTTTCAAGTTCTTCACGTTTTCATAAAGTTTACGGAAGCGCTTTTCGTGCTCTTTCTCCACTTTAGAAACCAATCTCCATGAGGCAGCGATATCTTTGTAACCTTCTTCTTCGGCGATATCGGCAAACATTGGATACAGCTCGGTCCATTCTTCATTTTCGCCATTAGCGGCATAATCCAGGTTCTTGATGGTTGCATTTTCAGTCTCACTCCAGCCAACCGGATATGACGCTGTAATGTTGATCATTTCGCCTTCTATGCCATTTTTCAACAAATGGCGGAAGAAAACCTTGGCATGTTCCTTCTCGTTCAATGCGGTTTCGATGAAGATATTGGAAATTTGTTCAAAGCCTTCTTTCTTAGCGGTCTTTGCGGAATATTCGTAACGCATTCTTGCCTGGCATTCTCCCGCAAAGGATTTCATCAGGTTCTCAGCAGTTCTGGTATCTTTAAAGGACATTTATTTACCTCCCGGGTTTAATTAAGCTTTCCAAAGACCATGCAGATTGCAGTATTCCCGTACAGATTCCACCTCAGAGTGTTTAACCGGGAATTCTGCCACCGGAGCATCGCCGGGTTTGAATTCGTGGCGATACACTTTCTTGGCGGTCAGTACTTCTACAAACGCAATATAATGCTTTTCTTCCATCGGATGAGGCACAGAGCCCACTTCCACTTTGATTGAATTGCCCAGGTCACTTACGACCGGGACGTGTTTTTCTTTCGCTGCATCTACAGTATTTTCCTTTAAAAGGTTCATCGGTTCACCACAGCAAACCAATTCTCCCTGGCCACCGTAAACGGCTTCAACAACGTTTCCACAAATCGGGCAATGCCAAACTTGACGTAGTGTTATCATATTTACCTCCATATACTTATGTAACTGTACCAAGTATGTGAATCGCAGTATCTTTTGTCAATAAGAAATTTGCTTTCTTCCTCCTGGCTGCGAATTTACATATGATGAGCCAGATCCGATATCTCATGCTTGAGGCTATGTATGTAATGCCTTAGATAGTAAAGCAAGTCCGATTCAAAATTACGGTTTCAAGCTTCGCTCTATCCAAAGTTTTGCCTCCGCGAAAAAAAGAGACCTGAGATCGTATAGAAGAACGGGATTCAGCTTGCCGCTCCATTCATTC
>CAZJJH010000016.1:0-12179 GCA_964546265.1 uncultured Candidatus Cloacimonadota bacterium | reverse complement strand
AGCTGTCCACCATGGACATCCATACATCGGGGGCATCGCTGTAAACGTAGTTATCTCCATCAGGATTGGCATAAGGGTTGCTCATGGCATTCCAGGTGGTACCGTTATCCGGGGAAATTTCCCAACCAAAATAATCCACATCCGGGAATGTTCCGGGATCTGTGAACAAGCCCATGATCATGAAATCCGCTCTGATATCACCATCGGTAGGAAGGGTGATCGAGGGGCTCACGAGGTAGTTGAGCATATTGGGGTTGTAAGTGTTGTTGTCGTTTTGGTTCTTCATCACATGGGTGGGTGAAGGAGCTGCGGCATCGGTAGCGATGTGCCAGAGCTGTCCGCCCAAGGGAACCATGCTGCTCCAGGTCATCTGACCATCATCCACGCCATTGTTTGTATAACCTGCGAAGGAGATATCATCTACCATGGCACCAAACATGTTGGGTTGGTCAACGGTATTGTAAGCAGGATCCGAAGCAAAAGCGAAACGGATCATAGCACTCTGGCCAGCGTAGGAGCTAAGATCAAAAGTAACGGGGGTCCAGGCATCGACAATGCCGCCCCATCCGGGGACGCCAAGGCCTTCGCCATGTTCGCTGCCGAATGCGTAGGAATTTTCGAAATGATAGGCAGGGCTGCCCTCGATAACGGTCCAGGTTGCACCGTTATCAGTGGAGATACGGATGTTGAATGAATCCCATCCATCATAATCTCCACTTGCGCCCGGATCTTCCAGACCGAGTCTCATCTTGAAAGTTAAAGTTGCGTTTCCTGTGGTGATGGCGCGAGCCGGAGTATCCAGCACAAGATATTGGTGATCATAATAGCCACCGATGTTTGTTCCGGATGCCAGATCAGGATCTCCCATCCACCATGCATCGCCCTGAGCGCCTCCGGCATTATATATATGCCAATTGTTCGGGCTCTCAGCGCCGTCGTACATAACCCAGCCGTCAGCGCCGGATTCGAAGTCTTCTTGATATGCGATCACTTCATATGCAAAAGCTGAAGTAACCAGCATAACGGCCAATATTACAAGCCAATGTTTTTTCATCGATCCTCCTATAGATCTAAGGATTATACCATATTCAGCAACTAATGCGGCTTACGTAATTTTGTCAATCTCTTTTTCGGCATGCCGCGTTGGTTGCTGTTTAATTATATTACCATTCTTCATCAAGTATACTGCAATCTGTACAAATCGTAATATAAACCTTTTTTGTCCAAAAGCTCGAAATGCGAGCCTTCTTCCATTATCTTACCTTTGTGTAAAACTATTATTCTGTCCGCGTGCTGGATGGTGGAGAGCCTGTGCGCAATGATGATGGAGGTTCTGTGTTCTATGATCTTTTCCAGTGCATCCTGGATCAGGATTTCCGTTTCGGTATCGATGTTGCTGGTCGCTTCATCCAAAATGAAAATGGAAGGATTGTAAGCCAATACTCTGGCAAATGCGATGAGTTGGCGCTGCCCGGTGGAAAGAGTAGCTCCGCGCTCCATCACCGGTTCATCATATTGGTGGGGCAAATGCTGAATAAACTTATCCGCATTCACGTATTTTGCCACCTGGCGGATATCGTCCCGGCTGAGCTTTGTATTGTTCAGAGCAATGTTGTCGTGAATATTTCCACTAAAGATGAATACATCCTGTTGCACGATGCCCACGTTTGAGCGGAGATCTTTCAAGGCATAGCTTTTCAGTTCTTTTCCGTCTATCAGGATGCGCCCCTTTTGATATGGATACATGCCAAGAATCAGGTTCACAATGGAGGTTTTTCCGCTGCCGGTGTGCCCCACCAGCGCTATCTTCTCTCCGGGTTTGATCTTGAAGCTTACGTCCTTTAATACCCATTCTTCGTCGTTGTATGCCAGCCACACGTTTTCGAATTCTATCTCGCCCTCCATCTTTACGCTGGAATACAGATCTTCGCGGTAATCATCCGGTTTCAGTTCCATCAGGTCAAAAATGCGCTCGGCTCCAGCCAGGGCGCCTTGTAGCACGTTGAATTTCTCGCTGAAATCGTTGATGGGTTCAAAGAGTTTGCGAACGTATTGAGTAAATGCCATCAGCAAACCGATCGTGATCGCGTTGCGCAAGATTTGCCCACCACCGTACCAGATTATGATAGCCACAGCGATCTGAGAAGATACGTGGATAACAGGTCTGAAAAAGGCGAAAAGCCGCAATTGTTTCATCGAAGTAAGGAAATATACCTTGTTGATGGAGGCAAACTCATCGCGTTTGTGGCTGTACTGATTGAAGAGCTGGATGATCTTCTGCCCGGCGATATGCTCTGCCAAAGTAGCATTCAGCTGCGCAAGATGCTTACGAACTTCCCGGTATAGCAAGCGGGTTTTTCTGCGGAAAATGGCAATTACCCAAATGACTATCGGCAATATTGCCATGCTCACCAAAGCCAGCTGCCAATCCAACACCAACATCAGAGCCACGATGGCAACTATCATTATCACATCTTGAACGATTGTGATCACACCGGATGCCAGCATTTCATCGATGGCACGGATGTCGTTGGTAACGCGCGTAACCAGCCTGCCCACAGGGTTTTTATCGAAATACTGGGTGGGCATCTTTTGTAGATGGGCAAAGACGTCGTGCCGCAGATCGTTCATAGCCTTCTGGCTGAAGGTGGTGGTAAGCACCGCCTGGGTATAACCACTGATGAAGCGAATGACGATGATTCCAAAATACAACAGCGAGAGCCACAATAACGCCATTGAAGAATCCTGACGCACTTTGAGACGCTCTTTGCGAGGCAAGTCCATCATCTGCTCCCGCGCTACGGCAAGTTTGGCCCCCCCTATGCGGAAAAAACCTGCCAATTCGCGGATTCCATCCTCAGGGTTGTCGTCCATCAGCATATAACGATTCAAAATGCTTTCGTTTTCAGGAGTGTCGTCAACCAGAAATACCGTATGTGGGCTAAGCAAGCCCTGTTCTTCCAGGTCTTTGAGATGGATCTTGTCCATGCGGTTTCTGTCCGAGGCACTGATCACTACAAAATGGATATCCTGCTGAGAATATTCTTTCAGCTTCAGAAAGCTGTAGCGCTCCATAAACTCACGGTAAAGCGTTTCATCTTTGAAGATAGCGATGGATTTGTCCGAAACTATATGGTCGTCTATCGCAGTACTCTGAATAAGCGGTAGGATAAGTTCTGCGCCGGTAACAAACATCAGCACCAGAAAGGAGATGATCACCCATTTCAGATATGGCTTCAGATACATCGCCATCCTGCTGTAAAGCCGGCGATCGTAGATTCTGCCTTTCAGGTCATCACTGGCAAAAGCACCACCGTGTCCGTGCATCATTGCTCCACCTCCTCTTCTTCCAGCCTTGCCCGAATTCTCTGCTTTTCATAAAGATCCCGGTATATGCCGCCTGCGCGCAAGAGCGAACCGTGGTTCCCGCGTTCTTTGATTACGGAATCCGAGAGCACGATGATCTTATCAGCATGCTGAATGGAAGAAATGCGATGGGCTATTATGATGGTTGTTCTACCCTCACGGGCTTTTATGAGGCGCTCCAGAATCTGCCGCTCGGTTTTGGTGTCCACGGCGGAAAGCGCATCGTCTAAAATAAGCACCTGAGGAGCTGTAAGCAAAGCGCGAGCTATAGCTACCCGCTGTTTTTGACCACCGGAAAGGGTAATGCCACGCTCTCCAACCATGGTGTCAAAACCGTGCTCAAATTCTGATATCTCCTGATACACACTGGCGATTCTGGCTGCTTCATATACAGCCTCAAGCGGGGTGTCCGGATTTCCCAGACGAATGTTATTGGCGATGGTATCGCTAAACAGGAATATATCCTGCGGTACCAATACCAGATCCCGTCTCAATATCTGCAGAGGAATCCGGTACAATTCATTACCGTCTATATAAATAGTGTTTTTGGGTGGATTGTATATGCGCACCAGTAGCTCTATCAGGCTGGTCTTCCCACAGCCGGTGGGACCCACGATTGCCAGAGTCTTACCCGCGTCAATAAAGAAGGAAACTTCCTTAAACACAAGAGATAAATCCTCTTCATAGCGGAAGTTCAGGTTCTTTACTTCTATCTTGCCTTCCAGTTTGGTGATGCTGTGGTTGGCCTGACTATCGTCAATCTCTGGTTCGATGTGGAAGATGCTGTTCAAACGCTTCAGGGAGGCGGTTCCGCGCTGATACATATCAACGATCCAGCCAATGGCGATCATGGGCCAGACTAACATACCCAAATATTGGAAGAAAGCGATAAAACCGCCGATTGTGATATCTCCACGGATGGCTGCCCGGCCGCCAAAGAAAAGCGTAATAATCATTGAGCAAGCAATAATGAAGCCCTGAAAAGGATGGAAGAAACCGGCAATCTTCGCCATGGAGATGTTTTGCTTTACATATTCAAGGCTTACTTCATCAATCTTGTCCAATTCCGCTTGTTCCTGCCCAAAGGCTTTTACGATGCGGATGCCGGAAATGCTTTCCTGTATCTTTCCGCTCATAGAGGCAAAACTGGCCTGCACCAAAGCAAAGCGCTTGTGCATCTTTTTGCCAAAATAACCAATGGTGACAGACAAAATGGGCATGGGGATAACAGCTAAGAGGGTTAGCCGGAGGTCTATAGAGACCATGAATGAGAAGCTGGCAATCGTCATCAGGATGATATCCATTGCGGCGATCAGTCCCATCCCAAAGAGCATTCTTACCGAGTGTAGATCATTGGTGGCATATGCCATCAGATCCCCGGTTTTGCTTTTGTTGAAGAAGTTCTGGGAAAGCTTCAGCAGGTGGTCATAAAAATCCTGCCTCAAGCCCTGCTCAATCTTGTGCGAATTGCCAATTATCAGCATCCGCCAAAAGAAACGCAATACCATCACTGCCAGTGAAAGCCCGATAATGATCAAGGCGATGTAAGCCAGCCCCCGCTCTCCGATAGTGCGGTTCTGGATGCTATCGATGGCATATTGCATCACTTTGGGAGTCACAAGTTGTACCACATCCACCAAAATGAGCATTACGATACCTCCCAATATCTGAGCATAACTCTTCTTCAGATAGGGAAGAATGGTGTCGAAAGTTCGCATTAGCTTTTTTATTTCCTTAGTTATTTTTTCCGATTTTAGAAGGTTTTTATACATCTTGAGTACAAAAAACCATTGCGCCACACTCATTCTGCTCAGGATTTTGTCAATCGCTTTTCACGCTAAGCCTCAAATCTCCACCTCCTTGAACTGCTCAAATGCATTCAAGAATGAGCTTGACAGATTTGCTTGCCTGACCGTTTATGCTAGTTCATAGATAAAAAATGATTAGAGGATAAATGAGATTTGCTCAAAAGCTGTTAATACCCATAATGCTATTTGCTCTGCTGCTTTCCTGCAAACAGAAGGCTCCGATGAGCTCTGGAAAATATGTTGTGCTATCTCCCGAAGTGGCTGAGATCATTGCCGCCCTTGGTGCCGCCGACGATATCGTGGGACTTACCCGGGAATGCAGTTTCCCTCCGGAACTTCAGGAAAAAGAAATCGTGGGAGATTTTGGCGCTATCAACACCGAAAAGGTATTGCAGCTCTCGCCCCGGATGGTTTTTAGCAGTGCCCTGGAGCAGGAGTCCATTGCTCTGAATCTGGAGAAGCTGGGCATCACGGTACACAGATCCTATCCCAAAACCATGTCCGAAATGCTTAGGGAGATAGAGCAAATCGGTGCCATCATCGGCAGGGAAAATGAGGCCACGGCTTTAAAAGACAGCCTGATTTATGCGATCGAAAACATCCGTCAAAACACACAAAATCTGAAGAAACCGAAAGTATATTTAGAGATTTACCGGGATCCCCTGATGAGTGTTTCGGATAAATCATTCGTGGGCGAGCTGATCGAGCTTGCCGGGGGAGACAATGTGTTCGACACCCTGGAAAGAGATTACTCCCGCGTGAAGGCCGAACAAGTGATTCAGGCAAATCCTGATATCATGATCTGCTACTCTCACGACACGATGGAAAACATCCTGGCCCGCAAGGGATTCAGCCGCATCCCCGCCATTCGCACCAGAAGTATATATTTTGAAGAAGATATAAATCCCGACCTCATTCAGCGGGCAGGTCCACGCAGCATCCAGGGTATCCGGGAGTTGGCGAGGATATTTGAGGAATGGCGCAGGAAGGCTTTGTGAAGAAATCCCTGCTCATTGTCTTGATTTTTCTGGGCACTTTGGGTCTTGCCGCCCTTTACCTGTATTGGGGAAATCCCGGTACTTACATATTGTGGCACATTCGGATGCCCCGTCTGATCCTGACCGTAATATCCGGAATGAGCCTTGCCGCCATAGGTTCTGTATATCAGCTAATGCTGGGTAACCCTCTGGCAGAGCCATACATCCTGGGAGTCTCCTCCGGCTCCGCTTTTGGCAGCATCTTGTTTGCCGCCCTGGGCATGATTCTGTTAATGCCCCTTGGGGGCTTCATCGGAGCAGTGATAACCACGGTTCTGGTTTGGCGTCTGGCGCAGAAACAGGGCAAATTTGATCCCCAGAGGTTAATCATAGCCGGAGTGATTGTCGGCATGTTTTTCTCTTCTGCTATCTCTCTGATGATGTATCTGAATCGGCAAGATACGGTATTGATCTTGGGCACATTGATGGGAAACCTGGGCAGAATATTCAGCTACACAGAATATCGGGTCTTTCTTGGTCTCAGTGTATTGGTAATAATCCTTTTGGCCTGGTTGCATCTGAAAAGCCGAGCCCTGGATATCCTCAGCAGCTCGGATCTTTACGCGGCAAGTGTAGGCATAGAGGTAGAGCGCTTGCGTCGGCAGATCTTTTTTGTAAGCTCACTAATCGTAGGGATCGTAGTTTCCTATGCCGGAATAATTGGTTTTGTAGGTCTTCTTACGCCTCATATCATGCGGCTGGCGGGCATGCAGAATCAAAAAATGATCTTTCCTGCCAGTGCACTTTTCGGTGCCACATTTCTTTTAGCAGCGGATTTTTTGGCTAAAAACTTAAGCGGCATAGAATTACCGGTAGGGATAGTTACTGCCGCGGTGGGATGCCCCTTTTTCATTTATCTGTTGCTGAAAAAGTAGATTTTTATTGACAGTGTTGCCAAGATCAGAAAGCTTGACAGATAATTAAGGAGTTTTATTGAAAGATGGATAAAGAGAAGCTGGCCGCTGCATTGCATCAATTCTTGCTGATGTATCGAGATCCCGTAGTGTATCTGGCTATAGACGAGCAAAACACCGGCTTTGATTTTGATGAAGTGATCTTCATCAGGATGGCAAAAGCAAAAGCAATGCTAACGATTTACAAACTCGAACAGGCAGTCGAAGCAGCCTCCAAACTCCACAAAGAGCTAAGGTCCAAACATCCGGTTGAACTACAAGTATTGAATCTATTTACCTTGATCCAGGTGCATCTTCTGCTAGGAAATATGCACAGTAGCAAAAGCTATGCCGAAGAA
Source organism: uncultured Candidatus Cloacimonadota bacterium (assembly GCA_964546265.1). Lineage (GTDB taxonomy): Bacteria > Cloacimonadota > Cloacimonadia > Cloacimonadales > Cloacimonadaceae > UBA5456. The sequence continues at coordinate 4,716 of CAZJJH010000016.1, read as the reverse complement.
GCCAACATCTTGGCAAACACATGTGCAGAACCAATGCTCAAAGAGCTGGCAAAATGCTACTTACTGACTTTTAATACCCAAAGCCTGCAGGATGAGGAGCGCCTTGCCGCAGCAGCTGAATCTCTGAACATTGCAGATCATCCATTTTATCGCCTTTCCCTATTACAATGGCTCAGTTTTGCCTATTCCAGCATCTCCAAACACGATATTGCCCTCAGCTATCACAGCGCGGGCTACGACCTCAGCATTCAGCACGGATTGAGCATTTGTTCTCTGGATATTGCCATTAACATTTTACAGAGCTGCGCGCATCTGCAAAACCACGAAATGGGCGAAGAGTTTTACGCTCTAGCCAACCGATTGATCGCCCAATTACGAATCCCATTTTTCGAAATCCCCTTGCAATACAATTATGGTCTGCTCAAATACGCTTTGCAGGATTACAAGGCAGCGATTGTTTTTTTCCAGAAGAGCATCCAAAATCTGCAAACGTGCGAGACCAAGCAACCCAGACTCCTGATCAACATCTACATCAGCCTCTCCAAAGCACTTAACCATTTGGAGATGGGCGAGCAAGCCCTGCATTATCAGATTCTGGCAGAGAAAATGCTACTTGATACTGATCTTACGGAACGCAAGATAAATCTCAGCGCCAATATTGCCTTGTCTTTGATTGCTCTGAAGCGCTGGGACGAAGCGCTGAAGCGGCTTAATGAAGCCATAGATTATTACGAAAAGCATGACAATCTGGAGTCTCTGATTAAAGTGAATAGAGCCTTGGCATATTATTATGAAAAGCGCGAGGACTTCCCTGAAGCTTGCGCCAGACTGAAGCATGTGGATGAACTAAACCGGCGCCACATCACAAACCTGAACCAGCTTCGCAGCCAGATCAGCGAAGGAAAGCTGAAACAGATTTTGCAGGATTCGAAAGCCCTGAAAACAAAATATGACAACCTGCTATCCGAGGTTACCAAACGCCAAACCGAACGCTTTACCGGCACTTCAAAAGCAGCCAAAAGAGTGATCGACAGCGCGCTTCTGGCAGCCATGCATCCGGATGCCACAGTAATGATTCAAGGCGAAAGCGGCAGCGGGAAGGAAGTGCTCGCCAGAATGATTCACTACTCTTCGGCAAATAAAAACCTCCCCTTCATTGTAGTAAACTGCGCCGCCATCTCTCCCTCGCTGTTTGAAACCGAATTTTTCGGTATAGCCGCAGGACAACTAACCGGAGCCACAGAAGACCGCCCCGGCTTTTTTGAACAAGCTGGCGAAGGCACAGTTTTCTTGGACGAAATTTCAGAAATCCCCCTGGATTTTCAAGCCAAGCTTATCTGGACGATAGATACCAAGACCTATCTTCCGGTAGGCAAAGACACCGGTAAGACATTGAAATGCAAGATCCTTGCCAGCACAAAGAAGGACGTAATTGAGCTGATTAAAAGCAATCAATTCAGGCTGGATCTGCTGCACCGCTTAAACACTCTGGAGATTCAGATTCCCCCTCTACGCGAACGGCTGGAAGATATTCCGCTGTTGGTGGAAAGCTTTGCCCGCGTCTATGCCCGGGAAACCACCCGCCGCTTGCCCCAGATAAAAGATTCCTTCTATGAAAGGCTCTATCACTACAGCTTCCCCGGAAACGTTAGAGAGTTGAAAAACATCATTGAACGCATCTTTATAATGTATTACGAACCTGTCTGGAATTCCGAGACCCTCAGCAATATCGATGCCTTCCGCCGGAACCGACATATAAGCGGTTCACTGATAGAGCATAACATCAAGGATCTGGATCGGGATAGGATCATCGAAGCTTTGCGCAAAACCGGTGGCAAACAAAAAACTGCCGCAAAACTCTTAAACATGAGCGAATCCACCTTGTGCAGGAAAATCAAGCGCTACCACATCAAATAACGAGCCAGCCCTGCCGGAATAACTATAGATGGACTAAACAATTACAATGGGAAGCACCAAAGAATGTATGGATTACCTTTTAGAGCGTCTTGAAGCGCTTCAAGGTGTGTATGCCCGCAAAATGTTCGGCGAATATGGGATATATTTTCGGGACAAAGTGGTGGCGATGCTTTGCGACGATCAGCTGTTTGTAAAACCCACCGATGCCGGCATAGCTTTTTTGAAGGATCCGGAATATGCCCCGCCCTACCCCGGCGCCAGGGAATATATCCTGATTCCTGAAGACAGTTGGGATGATTCTCTGTGGCTTTGCGAACTCATCAGGATCAGCGAGCCCGAGATCAAGCTCCCCAAAAAGAAAAAGCCCAAAGCCGCCAATAAATAATCAGCGGCTCTTGAATTCTTAGTTCTGGCACTGCGGACAGTAGAAGCTGGAGCGCCCTCCAAGACGTTTATTCTTCATTGTGTGCCCTTTGGGACATTCTTTTTTTTGATACACTTTCAGAAAGTTTTGAAACTCCCCGGTTTTATCGTCGATGCGGCGATAATCTGAAATGCTGGTACCTCCTACTGCAATGGCTTCTTTCAGAACCTCTTTAGTATGTTTTACAATCGACTTTGCCTCTTTGGCATTGATAGACTTCCCGGCTCGATCTGGCAACACTTTTGCCCGGTAAAGAAGTTCGCAGACGTATATATTGCCCAGCCCGGCTATCAAGCGCTGATCCAAGAGAAGGTTTTTAACCGGGGCATTCCGCCCCGCCAGAACACTTTGCAGATATTCCGGGTTAAAATCTGCAGACAACGGCTCAGGACCCAGATTGGGCATGAACCTGGCAATATTCTCACTTTTTAGCAGAGTGATTTTACCAAATGTTCGCGGGTCTATGAAACGGATCACGTCTCCACCCAAAAGTGATATCCTTGCCCGCTCATGTTTGTGCGGCTCCAGCGCTGAGGCTTCGTAAACCAATTTTCCGGTCATGCGTAAATGTACTATCAAAGACGCATCTTTATCCAGATGCAACAGCATGTATTTACCTCGCCGGACCGCCTTACTTACTTTGGTGGGAAATACGTCAAAATCCAAATCCGGATCCAAAATCACCGTACCCGGATAATAGCATTCCACGCCAAGGATAACGCGCTGATCCAAAACACTTTGCAAACCATCCAGAACGGTTTGTACTTCGGGCAATTCCGGCATCAGGGCTTAGCCTCGAATCTTTCCAGATATTTATGAATGTTATAAGCCGCCAATGCGCCATCCCCCACAGCCGTGGCGACCTGCCTTAAAGTTTTTGCCTCCACATCACCCGCTGCCCATACTCCTTCCTGTGAAGTAGCATGATCCCTGTTAGTTACGATGTAGCCGTTTTCCAGATCAATCTGATCTTTGAAGAGCTCTGTATTGGGATCTGAGCCGATGAAGACAAACAGGCCATCCACTTTAAGCTCGCTTTCGGACTTCTTAAGCGTATCCTGCAATATGATCCGGCGACTTTCTCCTCCAAAATCGATCTCTTTTACGGTGCTGTTCAATACCAGCTCAATTTTGGGATTTGCCTTTACTCTTTCGATCAAGATCGGATCTGCACTAAAGCCTTCTCTGCGGTGAATGATATAGATCCTGGCGGCATACTTGGCGATGAACAGGGATTCCTCGAAAGCAGTGTTCCCCCCGCCTACTACTGCCACAGTTTTATCCGGATAAAAGGGACCGTCGCAAGTGGCGCAATAGGATACTCCGCGTCCGGAAAACTCACTTTCCCCGGGCACACCCAGTTTTTTGGGAGAGCTGCCGGTAGAAATCAGCACCGCGCGTGTCCTCCAAGTGTCGTTTGCCGTTACAATCTCTTTGATCCCGGTTTGCAGATTCACTTTTTGCACTGCTTCGTTGATTATCTCCAAACCAAAGAATTTTGCCTGATCTTCCATATCCTTTGCCAATTTCTTCCCCAGTACCGGCTCAGGAAACCCGGGATAGTTTTCCACCCACTCTGTGGCGGTAAGCTGACCCCCGGCAACCGGCGCTTTTTCGATCAACAAAGTCTTTAGCTTGTATCTTGCGGCATATAGACCGGCAGAAAGGCCGGCGGGCCCCCCTCCGATGATGATCAAGTCGTAGATCTGATCGCTGGAGGCCCCGGCTGAGAAACTGAAGTTGAAATCTAACATGGCTTACAGAGTTTCCTTGATTTTTTGAACAATCATCTGCTCCGGAGCTGCTCCTTCCTGATACCAATTTTCGTTGATGGTAGTGCGAGGGACGCCCTGAACATTGTATTTCTGTGCCAAATGCGGAAATTCGGATACCTCCACCATATCGGCGATTACATTTTTGCTGTAAAAAGCCATCTGATGCGCAAGGATCACCGCCTGAGGGCAGTAGGGGCAGGTAGGAGTTACAAACACTTGCATGTGCACGGGCTTTGTAAGGCTATCCAAAAATTTCTGCGTCTGAGAAGAAAGCTTGTTTACCTTGGTGGATACCATCAAGATTGCCGAAAGCAGGGAAGAAAATTCATAACCTGCCGGAATGCCATAAAACCTGATGCCATAATCCTGTTCATCCATTACTACTATAGCTGGAATTTTGTCCACACCAAACTTCTCCACTGCCTCTTTATCACTTTCAAATTGATGCACTTCCAGTTTCAAAAGCGGATTTGCTGAGCTCAATTCTTCCAAAAGTTGGTGAGTTTCTTTGCAGTAACCACATTCAAAAGACTGGGTAAACAGCACCAGCCGCACTTCATTCTTCATGTTTGCCAAAGCTTTTTTCACTTCACTTAATAC
>CAZJJH010000015.1:0-12723 GCA_964546265.1 uncultured Candidatus Cloacimonadota bacterium | reverse complement strand
GATAGCTTCCGGCGATGCTACGTCCGTGGTTTCTTGTGTTCAGAGCAATGCTTTCGACCCTGTCCTGAGCTGCTAATGAGATGCTGTAACTTAGTTCACGGCTACCAGAATTGCTGATGGTGAAGCTATCGTTGCCGGTTTCACCGATTAACAAGCTGGCACTTACACCACCTGTATTGATGGCGATCGTGGGCGGAGTATAGCCGGTTCCACTTACCGCAACGTTCAGATTGGGGTTGCTTTCCGCATTGCTAGTGATCACGATGTTTCCGCTATATTCAGTAATCGAACTGGGAGCAAAGGCTACAGCATATTCGCGATAGGTGCCACCGGCTATGTTGAAGCTGATGGTATTGCGCTCATTTTTGGAAGCAAGCTCGCCTCTTCTCTGGCTGATGCTAAAGCCGGTGGGAGTGCTTATGCTACCTTCCAGGGCGATGTTGCCGGTATTGGTGATACGAAGCGTTTGAGTGCTGCTTTGCCCCACTATGGTATCCTCAAACTCAAGTGAACTATGGTTAACCAGGATGTTCGCTACTTCATCGACTGCTCCCTGGTATCTTAGCTTGATATCAGGTCTGTTATTTGTTACGCTTCCACCGCTAAAGACATTAGTCTGGTCTGCTGAGTCCGATTGAATGTAGCGATAACCGCTGCTTGTGTTTGTAGTGTATACGCCACCGCTGCTATTCCATTCTTCGGCAAGGCCAAAGGCAGTGTCGATCACGATGTTATCCACGCCATTCCACATGAAGGGTGTGCTGAGAGGCAGCATCTCGAAGCTACCTGCAATGGGCAAATAGGACGCATTGCTATAAACCAGTTGCATTCCGGTCGCACTTTGCCAGTTAGCTACGTTTGCATCCGATGTGTGCTTCATGCGGATGATGAAATTGGGCAGCGCCAGGCTTGGAGCCTGGTAAACATTGAAGCCGATGTGGGTAATAGCTCCCGGGCCTGAAATTCCGGCTGCCACAAGCTCTGCTGCAGTATACACGCTCTGTCCGTGTCTGCTCTTGTAATATATACTTAAAGGGTTTGGGTCTGTGGCGTAAGTAGCATTTACACCGCTACCGATTACAGCTTCAGATGATTCTCCTGGAATAGCTATTATAGTATTGGAGGGATCCGATTCTCCGCCGGGATAGGCGGCAACTACGTAGTAACTGTATTCTGTGCCATTAGTAAGATCGGTATCCAGGTAGCTGAGATCTGTAACATCGATAATATGTGTATCGTTGCGGAAGATCCTGTATGAAGTAGGGCTACCACTTAGCGGGGCTTCCCAGGCAAGGTTGATCTGTTGGTTACCGGGGCTTGCGCTCAAGTTTTGCGGAGGGTAGAAACTGGTGGGAGTATGGGAAGAAGGGAACACGATATAATCTACCCAGGCGCAGTCGCTTCCGCTACTAACGGAAGAATCCTTACGATAGGTCCAGGTAAGCTCTCTGGTACCTGTAGCCAGTTCGTAAGTTGCCTCCGCCCAATCGACATTGCCGCTCCATTGGTTCTGCTGAACTCCATCAATATAGAACCTAAGATAGTCGTATCCGGATTCTGAAGATACTTTATAGCGGAAAGTAAGAGTACCGGGCTCGGTCAGGATTCTGGTTGTACTCATACTGGTGCTTTGGCTATGAGTGATCAATCCGCTTTTTGCAGAATATATTCCCTCATAATGAACAGCATCATCTATCGTCCAGGGCATATTGCCGGACATTATCCAGGGAAAGCTATCGAAATCGCCGCTCTCAAAATCTTCTAAAACCAAACCGACAGCTAAGAATTCGGTTTTGTTTGCAGAATAGGCTCCTGCGCTGGCATTAAACACCAAATTCGCGATAGCGCCCACACTCATTGATGAGGAGGCACTAAGGTTAAAGCTTAGGCTGGTACTGGCACCGGCAGCAATTGGGGAGAAATCTGTCGAAGCTGCGTTGATGGTGATGCCAGCAGTGGGACTGGTCAGGGTGGCAGATCCGGAAAGTCCGGCGGAGTTCCCGCTGTTTAAAAGTGGTATCATGAGCGTTACCGTTTCTCCGGGATCCAGCCTGCCATTGTTGTTACCGCTTGGGTCTAATATCGCAATACTCCCAAAAGATAGTGCAGGAGCGTTTATCTCCAGGCTAAAGTTGTGAACCCAGGTTTCTCCCGCGGCTGTCATGGTGACAGTAAAATCCGCCATGCTGCCATCGGCAACGTTGTTTGCGATATTGAAGGCAAAGGCGTTGGCTCTGGTAATTGATGCTCCGGCAGCCAGAGAGCTGATAGTCTCGCTGGCATCAGTGATGGTGATGCCTGCGCTAGAACAGCTGAGCGTGGCGGTAACACTGGTAACCGAAGCAACGCCGGAGTTTTTGAAGCTAGTGTTGAATCTTCCGCTTTCGTCAAAATCTGGCTGATTGTTGTTGCTATCGGCATAAGTAATGCTTTCTATCGTCATATAGGGACCCGAAGCCGGGAGCACTTCTATGGTCTCTTCCCGAGTGATCTTGCCGCTACGAGTTATAACGAGGTCTGCGTTACCTATGCTGGTAAAGGGATTGAAATTCAAGTTAAGCGAACCACTGGCGGGCACGATGCCGGTAGCGGCAAGGTTGCCATCCTTGCTAAGCGCCACTCTGGAATAGGGCTCTGCACTAACGGTAATGTTATTCAAAGTCATTAGAATAGTTTGGGGGAAGGTGACATTGTTTACTGTGGGTACCCCATAGTAAGGTTTTAGGGAGGGATCGCCCATCAGATGGTAGATTTCCCAGTAGTAGTTCTTTAGTGAGGAAGTGCTGGCTTGCACCGCCATGTTGCCCATAAAGATGGTTTCCCCGGTGGTTTGAGCCCAATCCGCTACGCTGTTTGGAGCATGGAACATGGCGTCGTATGCGCCAAGTTTGTTGGGGTCGTAAGCATGCGCTGCAGTTTGCGGGGTCTTATAGCCTACTGCCCAGTAGAAATCCTCATCCCAATAAGTGCTGTTGATGCCACCGATATATGCGGCACCAGCGTTATTGGAACGGATAACAGCCTCGCCGAAACATGGTGAGCCATAATCAAACTCGTTGGTGATACAGCAATTCCCTACCGCTACAAAGGGTTTGTTCGTATTTGTAAGGCTCATCATCTGACTGGCTGAAAAGCTGGGGTTCGCCCATGATGTCTGGCCGCCATGTGCCGTGTAGTTCATATATCCACGTCCTTCAGCGGCGTTTGCCACTATTTGCGATGCCGATGAACCGGATTCAGGATAATAGTAGTTGTTGGACGTAATGCCATGCGCGGCATTAAAGTAGTGTGCGGTAGCATAGTTGATCGCCCCGTTACCATGTGTGGGAGCCCATGAGGCATCAACGCCAGCGATTAAAACGGTCTTGCCCAGATAGTCCAGATCCGGCATACTGGTGCGGGCAAACATCAGGGATTTATTGATTACGTTTTGCAATTCTGTGGTATTACTTACCGAAAATCTGCCATGATACATTTCCGGCAGATAATCCGTGCCGCTTAAACGCACGTAAGACAAATCTGTAATATGGCTTCCAGTTTCACCTGAATTGGACGTAATGTTGTTACCGCTTAAACTGTGATCTCCCACAATAATCAGATAGCTAGGCGCCGGATCCAGTTCAGTTGCACCATTCCAAATGCTTTGCATGTAGCTCTTTATGGCACTTGGACTGTTTGCTATGGTGGCACCGGAGCCAACCGTAACAAGGTTTACAATCATGCCTTCTTTACGTTTCCATTCTATAAAAGGAGCCATGGTGGATTCGTAGGCTGGAGGGCATAAAATGAGCATTTTGGTGGGGTGGTGTAGGAGGCTGTTGCGCTCCGGAATCCAGTTGAAAATGCTTTTTCGATATAGCTGTTCAAATTCAAAGGAAGCAGTTTTACTAAGTAGTTCATGGCTGGCTGCCAGATCTGCTCCGGGGAAATCTACCCGGATATCCGCAGTTTTGCAGATCTCCAGTTCCTGCTTTACGGGATTATAAGAAATGGGGGAGTATGTGATCTGGAAAAGCCGAACGCCACGCAATATGCCTATCTCTTCCAGCTGAAACAGGTCCGTAGAACTGAAAGTATCAGACCGATACAAAGCCTCGTCAATTTCGAAGCTGATCCGGGCGGGATCTGAGGATTTGGAAACGGATTCCTGCGCCGGCATGATTGGATGGAGCAATCTTGTTTCCATTCTGCCCAGCAAGATGTTTTCTCTTTTCAGGACTGAAAAAACCGGATTTGCTCCCAGGGGGACTTGGATTATCTTTGTGGAAACAGGGAGCATGGGTTCTCCGACCATTCTGCTGTGTCCATAACCATCAACAGTGACGAGGTCAAAAACGCCCTTCCCGGTTGATATATTGCGTATTTGCAATTCTCCTATGGAATAGTGGAGATTGAAGCCAAGTTCATCATTATTCGACAGACCAATTGTTGAGCTTTGCGCAGCTAAACTCACAGCACGGGTTTGCGCCGGAGCGGGGCTAAAGAAGATGCCGATCAGAATTATCAGCATCAGTTTGTAAATACATGATTTACATTTCATAACTTCTCCTTTCAGTGAAGAGAAAGATACCGTGTCAAAGAAGCGGACATCTAAGGCGTTTAGGTTAGAAACCGAGTCTTAATATAGCCCATGAGCAGGGTATCTTCTTGCTAATTTCGCTTTTGCAATACCATGTGCAAGAAATATTCCCAAAATCCGAAAAGGAGAATGTAATTTAAATTAAGCTTGCCCTACTTGAAGAATTCCTCCATGTTGCTATCCGGTTCTATTTCTACAAAGCGTTGGCTTCCCTCAAAGCCGAAGCTTAGCTTGAGGTTTGTATAAGGCAGAAAGTTCTCGGCTATTTCCGGCCATTCAATAACGGTAATGCCGCTTTCCAACATATCCAAAAGACCTAGATCCAGCAATTCATCCTCGTGTTTGATGCGGTACAAATCCAGATGATAAAGTGGGTATCTACCGCAATGATATTCTTTGAAGAGCACAAAGGAGGGGCTGTCTATTTCGTCCTGGATGCCCAAAAAAGCTCCCAGGGCTTTTACAAAAAAGGTCTTACCACTTCCTAGTTCTCCGGCTAAAGTAAGAACCGAGCCCGGTCCCAAAAGTGGGGCGATGAAATTTGCCAGATCAATGGTGTCTTGTTCTGTATCGAGATTTATTCTTTTAGTCACGACAAACTCCTTGTATTAAAAAGATTTATAAGAGAAAAAGAGTCCCAAGAGTTGCCCCCGGAATTCGGGAATGCCGCTTTTGAGACTCTGCTTTCTGTTTTGATTCAGTCCTAAAGGAAATGATAAGAGATTGCTTCAGGATTGCAAACAATATTTGTAGGCATTGTATCATTCGCGATCTACTGGAATCTGAACCATAAAAAAACCCATGCCATCGGGCATGGGTTTGCGATCTTTTTGGGATCAATTGATAACGATTTCTTGTTTGGGGCTGGGCTCCTTTTTGGGGATAGTCAGCCTTAGAACGCCATCTTCCATCTTGGCATTGATGGCGTTGATATCCGTGTTTTCGGGTAACATCAGGTTGCGGCGATAGCTTCCGCTGTAACGCTCACAGCGGTAAACCGTGCCTTTGTTTTCTTCTTTCTTTTCGTTGCAGACAGCCTCGATCATTAATTGGTTATCGTGCACGGAGATCTTTACGTTTTCTTTCTTGAATCCGGGCAAATTTGCCAGAATGCTAAATTCTTTATCGTGTTCTGTAATATCCAATGCCATTGCCCGGAAGTTGTCCTCAGAACTCTCTTCTTCAAACACATTGTTGAAGAAATCGTCAAACAAGCTGAGCATATTGCTCATTGGTCTGATGTCATTGATTCTGCGATAAGGTACGAGTTTCATGGTAACCTCCATAATTTTGTTGTTCTACAAGCATAATAATCGAGTGAGCGAAAAAGGCAAGAAAAAAATTAGCAGTCCCAAGGTGAGACTGCTAATAAACCGGAAAGGAAGCTTTACTTGCTTAGTATCATCTTGCGGGTAAGGCGCTTATCCCCGCTTTCCAATCTGTATAAATAGATTCCGCTGCTTAAGCTTTGGCCTCGGTCGTTTCTGCCATCCCATGTCAGGCTCAGTTCCCGACTGCCGGGAATTCCACTGAAGAGTGTACGCACCAGCTGTCCTTTGCTGTTAAATATCTTCAGGCTGCTGTGTTGATCCGGGTTTTTAATGCTAAAGCTGATTGTGGTATGGGGGTTGAAGGGGTTGGGGTGATTTTGCTTTAAGCTGGTTTGCAGGGCAGGGTTAAGCAAATCTTCGTTATCTACCCAATTTCCGGTGGAAAAACGGAAAGCACTCGAGAAGGAGCTGATGCTGAAGCTGTTTTGAGATGCTACTCTCCAGTAAAAACTGGAATTTGGCGGCAACAAGTCTGTGACTACAGTAGTCTCCTCGATATAATCATCCTCAAACACGAGTGTGCTAAAGAAGGGGTTGCTGGATATTTGCAGCCAGTAAGTCTCAGCCAGAGCGGCGTTGCCCCAGCTAAGTTCGATATTGCGTGCCTGGTTTGCGGAATAATTTGGTGGGCTTAGTAACTGTGGAATTTGTGGGACCTCACTCAGAGCGCCGGTATTGAAGCTAAAGGCTTCGCTGTAAAGGCTTGAACCCACCTCGCCCGCTGCCGCTACTCGCCAATAGTATAGGGTAAATGGTTCTAATCCACTGGCTTGAAAAGAAGGTTCAGGATGGTTTATCAGGTTTATCTGAGTCGTGTTAAAACCGGGGTCTGTACTCAGCTGGAAGTGATAGGAATCGGCTCCGCTAACTTGTTCCCACTCGAAGAGAGGGTTAGTGGGAATTCCGGTGGAGCCATCTGTGGGATACACTCCGGCAGGGATGGCAAGTTCGGAGATGATCTTAAAGGCAGCGATGCTCATATCGGACTGTCCGTTATTGGTTTGAGTGATCTTGATAAAACACATATCAGAATCTACCGGAGGAATATTCTGCCAGTTATAGTTGCCGCTGTTATGCACTCCGGAAGCGATAGTTTGCCAGCTGTTACCCCCGTTGCTACTAAACTCGATATCTACAGTTCCGGAATTGTTTCTAGAAACCCAGGATATTGGCTTTGAAGTGCCGCTAAACCAGGTTTCTCCCCCGATTGGACTGCTAAGCTGGATATCGCTTATGCGGACGTCGAAACTAATGGTATCTCCGGCAAAGCCCACGTTATATAGATACAAACCACCAGGGAGATTTTGGGAAGTGAAGCCACTGGGGATAGTATTTTCGGTGATCATAGTTCTGCCGGTTTGGGCTGAAAAAGCAGCTTGTCCCAAAGCGCCGTTGCTATTTGTGTTGTTTGCACCGGGACGGTAGATGTAGAGCTCATCCGGTGGACCGTCGGCATTGCCTTCGAGGGCGGGATTCAGGCGATAGACCAGTAAGCCCTGACCCGGGAGAGTGCCATCGTAAAGTCCGTGCGGTTTGCGGTATTCTAGGATGTAGCTTTCCTGATTGTTCCAGGTGGAGATGCGGTAATAGTTGTTTGTGGCGGAGCTAGCTACCGGGTGCAGGGTATAAGTTCCGGATTCGGTGATAAGCGGAGGTTCCGGTAGCCATTGGCCGTAGCGATGTTTCATCCAGGCACTCATATGCTGAGGTGGATTGGAATTACTTGCCATGAGATCCCAGGCACCGATTGGAGTTATATTGGTAGTCTCGTAGCGATATAGATCTGGAGCTCCCAGGGAATGGAACATTTCGTGAGAAAGCACGCTGGCGCCGCTACTGCCTAAAGAGGTCTCGAGCTGGAAATTAAAATCCCAAACCTGCGCACCCTGAATGTAGGCCTCGGCTCCATACAGAACCCAACGGTGAGGCCAGAGCAATTCTGCCCAACCATCCGGAGAGCCTTGGATGATGAAACACACGTTATCCACATAGCCATCATCATCGCCATCCACATCTATAGAAGCGGGGATCTGGCTTGCCACATATTCGGAAGCATTTGCCAAAAGAGTGTGTTCACGTTCGGTACGGGCCCAGTAATCTTCCTCGTCGTAGCCGTTAGGATTATTTGGGCTTAAGGGCTGGTAGTAGCTGCGCGGATGGTCATCAATATAGCTGATGATGGTTTGTCCATTAGGTTCGGGGAAGAAATAAGAATCCACGCTCAGCTGATCATATGAAGCAGCCAGAAAGTAATTCTTCATGGAATTGGCATTTTCGGCTGTGTTGTTAAAGATGTTATCATAGTAAGATAGGGGATAATTGAAATCCGGGCTGTCGCTGAAGCGGATGTAAACTACCAGGTTGTCGAAATCTCCAATGTGGGGGGATCTGGCATTGGAGTAGTCCCTCATGTGAGCCATGCGCTCATATTTTTCTTGAATCAGCCGTTCAGAGAGGTTAAGACCTTGGGGCAGCGCGCGCGTGTGGGGATTGGATTTCCCCACTACCAGGTCGCTTGCCTGAAGCCTTTCATTGTCCTGCACGGCATACACATAGAAGCCTTGATCGTTTTTGATGATTGTATAATTATCTTCGTCATGCAACCAGTTATGAAACTCATCGCCGGAGGCATAGATCCTGATATCGCTTCCATCCGGTTGCTTCACATCCAGAGGCAAGAAGCTGTGTGGAGCCGCTATCAGCATCAGGCTATACAAGCCTGAGATCAAGAGTAAGATTATCTTTTTCATCATGTATCCTTATATTTATTAGCTAATTAGCGTTGTTGGGACATTTTTCCGCACAGTTGCAACGATAGCTTTGGTGGTGCGGAAGAACTTTTACCCGGGTGGCAAAGAAGAACTGCTCTACATCCAGATCAAAACCCTCAAATTCCTGTGCCAGTTCCCGGGCTATGTGGATAGAGTATCCGTCCTGAACACAAACTTCATCCTGCTCATTTGGATGATCGAAGAAGAGCCTGAACACAGCTCCACTGCAACTGCGTTCTGCCAGGAGGATGCGCGGCACCCTGCTGTCGCGGTTGTAGAACTTCATCTTCTTATCTATATAGCGCTTGGCGCTTTCACTGATATTTATCTTCATGGTTAACCTGTAAGCATATAGTATATTAGATAAGTTATTCAATTACCATTCCATAAGCGAGTTTTTTTTGCCACAGGCAGGTCTTGAGATTGCACATCTGCAAGAGCTCGTGTTGTACCGACATTGGGATAGCCATTTTTCACCACATAGCTTCTGCTAAAGAAAATACCGTACTTGACAAATCCCCCCTTGCTATAAATCTGACTACATTCATAACTATTGGAAATCAATATAGATTAGGTAAATTAAGGACATAGCATGGAGCAAAAATACATTCGCAATTTCTGCATTATAGCCCATATTGACCATGGCAAATCCACCTTGGCAGATCGCTTTCTGGAAAGCACTCACGTGATTGGCAAAGGCAAGGAAGTGGCTCAGCTTCTGGATAGCATGGATCTGGAGCGCGAAAAGGGCATAACCATAAAATCTCACGCCATCCGCATGGTGCACAATTACAAGGGGCAGGATTACGTTTTGAACTTGATCGATACTCCCGGGCACGTGGATTTTTCTTATGAAGTATCGCGGGCATTGGCATCCTGTGAAGGAGCAATTCTTTTGGTGGACGCTTCTCAGGGCATCGAAGCCCAAACCATGAGTAATCTGTATCTGGCTTTGGATAACAATCTGGACTTATTACCAGCGCTGAACAAGATAGATCTTCCCAAAGCTGATGTGGAAGGTACCATCCACGATCTCATCGATATTCTGGGTTGCACCGAGGAAGAAATCATGAAAGTGAGCGCCAAGACGGGGGATGGGGTGGAAGATCTGCTTGATGCTGTGATTGAGTATTTACCGGCACCCAAGGGAGATACTCAGGCTCCTCCCGAAGCCTTGATCTTTGATTCCTATTTTGATATGTATCGGGGAGTAGTTGTTTTGGTAAGGCTCTTCCATGGTAGCCTGAAGAAGGGGGATAGAATCAAGCTTTTCAGCACAGAGCGGGAATACGATATCGAAGAAATCGGCTATCTGGGGCTCAAGTTTGAAGCGCAAAAGGAATTGCAGACCGGGGAAGCCGGCTACATCATCGCCAATATCAAAGAAGTGGGGGACGCCCGCGTGGGTGATACCATTACTTTGGCGAAGGGCGGTTGTGCCAAGGCGTTACCGGGTTTTTTGGAACCCAAACCGATGGTATATAGCGGCATCTTCCCGATCAACGGCGAGGATTATGAAGATCTGGTAGAGGCTATTGCCAAGCTCAAGCTGAACGATGCTTCCTTGATTTACGAAAAAGAAAGCTCTGCCGCCCTGGGCTATGGCTTCCGTTGCGGTTTTTTAGGCATGCTACATCTGGAGATCATCAAAGAACGCATGCTGCGAGAATATAATATCCCCATAATCGCAACCACTCCCAGCGTTCGTTTCAAGATTGGGCTTAAAAACGACAGTGAGATAGAAGTTCACAACCCCATAGATTTTCCGGATCCTTCTGCCATCGAATATATCAAAGAACCCTTTATGGATACAGAAATTATAGTCCCTACAGATTACATCGGCAATATCATGAGGCTTGCTCAGGATCGCCGGGGGGTTCAAAAAAACATTCAGTACATAGACGAGAAAAGGGTGGCGCTGCACTACGAGATGCCCTTGATTGAGATTATCTTCGATTTTTATGACAAGCTGAAAACCGTGAGCAGAGGCTATGCTTCTCTGGATTACACCTTCAAGGAATTCCGGCTTTCCAACGTGGCTAAAGTGGATATCCTGATCAATGGAGAAAAGGTGGACGCTATGAGCTTCATCTGCCATCAGGATAAAGCTCACACCTGGGGTAAAAGTGTTACCAATACTCTGGCAGAAGTTATTCCCCGCCATATGTTCAAGATCGCCTTGCAAGCCACAATCGGCGCGAAAATAATTGCCCGCAGCACAATCAACGCCATGCGCAAAGACGTGTTGGCAAAATGCTACGGAGGCGATGTAAGCCGCAAACGCAAGCTGCTGGAGAAACAGAAGGAAGGTAAAAAGAAGATGAAGGAAATCGGGAATGTGACGGTTCCTCAGGAAGCCTTCCTGGCTGTGATGAAGGCAGATAGGGAATAGCAATGAAGAAGTTTGCCCTCGCGCTTTGCCTTGTGCTTTGCTGCCTGGGCATTTCTGCTTTGCAGATAGCCGAGATCACGCTTGAGGCAGATTTCCCTGTAGACAGCTCAGCGCTAATCACTGCTGGAGCTTTAGAGCCCGGCGATGAATACGATCCCCCTGCGGTTCAGGCCGCGATTCAACGGATGCTTCTGTATCTTCAGGAACAACACTTTTACTACGTGGAAATTCCCCAGCCGGAACTCGTTCCTCTTCCGGATTCCCGGCTGAAGCTTGTATTCAAGCCCCGGCTGGTTTTGGATAGCGGTAAAGTACAAATTCACTTTAGCGGCTTGCGCTACTTCAGCGCTGATAAGCTCCATGAATTTATCCACACCCGCCCGGAAGACCTATATCCTTTGGGAGAGCTGAAGGATATCATCCAAAGGGTGCTTGATCAATACCACCAAAGAGGATATCTATTTGCTGCAGTGAGCCTGGATTCATTGATTGCTTCAGATCCGCTCATGGCATATCTCAGGGTGGATGAAGGCAACAGGCTGGAGCCGGAAAATTACATTTTCCAAGGTAACAAAGTAAGCCGGGAATCATATCTGTTAAAGGCTTCGGGCTTGCTAAAGCAGGAGATTATTAGTCCCCGGATTATCAGCCAGGCAGAAGAAAACCTCAGTTCCAAAAGCTATATAAACCGGGCTGCACTTATCCCTCTGGACGAAAAGAATCTTCTCATCGATATCGAAGAAGGACGGATGACTTTTTTGGAAGGCTTGATCGGCATTGGTGAAGAGGGAGGGAAACGGCAACTCTCAGGAATGCTGAAGCTGGATTTTTTGAATCTGTGGGGTACAGACCGGGCGATAAGCCTTTACTGGCGTAGAAATCCCTCAGCCTTCAATGAACTCATTTTCAATTACCATGAATCCGGCATCCCAGCCTTGGCTCTGGCAGGGGATATCAGCTTATCCAGAACTGCTCAGGATAGCCTGTGGATTCGCAGCAAAATGGATTTGGATCTTTACTACCGTTCGCTTTATCAGCAGCTGGGCATGAGCTTTTCTGCCAATACCGTACTACCCGGTAACCCAAACTCCCAAATACATAAGGATTCTGAAACCGGTATAGGGCTATTTTGGCGTTACAGCGATACCAGGGGAGGGCGCATTCCCAGCTCCGGAACCAGGATGCACGCGGCTTACGATTTCTTCCCCGGAAAAAACAAATATGGCAAGCTGGATGCCTCCACGGAGCGTTTTCAGGGCCTTTACAAAAACATCCTGGCATATATCTCTGTAAATTATCTCAATAACGAAAATCGCTCCCCACAAGTATATGACCTGTTTACTATGGGAGGTTACGCCAGCTTGAGAGGCTATCGTGAAGATGAGTTCAAAAGTAGAAGATTGGCTTGGATGAATCTGGAATTGCGCTATATGCTGGGTCTGGAAACTATGCTTTACTGTTTCTACGATCACGGAATTATGCTAAGCGCTGAAGACCGGATCAAGAGTGATCTGATCGGCATTGGCACAGGGTTCAAATTCGGAACTCGCCTGGGCATCCTTAGCATTGAATATGGTTTGGGATACAGGGATAAAAGCTTTAGCAGAGTAGGCTTAGGCATGGTGCACATTGGCATGGATATTGCGCTTT
>CAZJJH010000014.1:0-12910 GCA_964546265.1 uncultured Candidatus Cloacimonadota bacterium | reverse complement strand
GATCTGTTTTACTTTTGCTTCAATATCCATTGTTCCTCCTATGTTATTGAAGAGCTTTGTATCTCTTATGGGTTTTATTAATGCATGGTAAGACCACCATCTACAGCGATGGTTTGGCCGGTAATATATGAGCTGTCCTCAGAAGCCAGAAACTTGCAAAGGCGGGCGACGTCGTCTGGCGAGCCCATCTTGCCCAGAGGGATTGCTTTGCCATATTCAGCGCGGACTTCATCGCTAAGATGTGCGGTCATTTCGGTTTCGATGAAGCCGGGGGCTACGGCATTTACGCGCACGTTGCGGCTGGAGAATTCTTTGGCGCAACTTTTTGTAAAAGCGATCATGCCACCTTTGGAGGCAGCATAATTTGCCTGCCCCGCATTCCCCATGATGCCGATCACGCTGGCGATATTTATAATGCTGCCCTTGCGGGCTTTCATCATATGTTTAAATACTTTTTGTGTGCAGATGAATGTCCCTTTGAGGTTGATGTCCATTACCATCTGCCACTCGTCTTCTTTCATACGCAGCATCAGGTTGTCCCGGGTTACTCCGGCATTATTGATTAGGGTGTCAATCTTGCCATGCTCTTTCACGATCTGCGCAAAAAGCTCTTCAATCCCGGAGGAATCAGTTACATTGCCAACATAACCAAAAGCGCTGCCATCCTCTTTGAGCTTTGCTACCGCTTCGTCAACCGCCGCGGCAGAAAGATCCAGCACTATCACAGTGGCACCACTTTGTACAAAACTGCGCGCGATGGCAAAGCCTATGCCGCGAGCACTTCCTGTTATCAGCACCACAGAGTTCTCTAAAGTATGCATTTTATATTCCTTATTAATTTGAGTTTAGCGGAGAATCATTGAATGCCGCTCACTTAATAAGGGCTTCCAATTCAGCAATATCCACCTTACGGTCAACTGAATATACTGCCACTTCTTTGTCAATGTTCTTTATCATTCCGCTGAGTACTTTCTGGGGACCGAACTCGATAAAGCGCTCCACTTTGTGGGCTGTCATATAGCGAACGCTATCCACCCAGCGCACGGCTGAGATGATCTGTTTGCCCAGTTTATCGCGGGCGATACTGCCCTCACTGGCGGCTTCTGCGTCCAGATTCGATACCACGGGGATGCGTCCATCGGCAAAGTTGAATTTCTGCATTTCGGCGATCAGCCATTCGCTGGCACGGGCGATAAGAGGGGTATGGAAGGGACCGCCTACGATTAGCGGTAAAACTCTCTTGGCACCCTTGGTTTTGGCGATTTCTGCTGCTTTTGCCACGCCGGTATCGGTGCCGGAGATAACGGTTTGGATTGGGGTGTTAAAATTTACTGCCTGAACCAGGCCTTCTGCGGAAGCTTCTGTACATATTTCTACCACTGTAGCGGAATCCAAGCCAATAACTGCCGCCATTGCAAAGGGAGTTTCGCCCACTGCTTTGATCATGAATTCTCCCCGTTTATGCACGATGTGCATGGCATCTTTCAGATTGAGGATTCCCGATGCCACCAGAGCGGTGAATTCTCCCAGGGAGTGCCCTGCCACGTAATCCGGCTGAATATCATAGTTCCGCTTGAACTCATTTAGAGCACAGATGCTGTGCAGAAGAATTGCGGGCTGAGTAAGATGAGTCTGCTTTAAGAGTTCTTCCGGCCCTTCCAGCATCGCCTTAGCCAGCTCTGTATGGTGTTCGGTATCAAAATCTTCCACTAGCTTCATGATGGCGGGATCTGCTTGTAAATAGTCCGCTGCCATTCCTACATATTGAGCGCCCTGACCAGGAAAAATAAAGGCTGTCTTCATAATCTCTACCTGTATCTTAGAATCTGGCAAGGATACTACCCCAGGTGAGCCCGGCTCCAAATGATGTGAGCAGCAGGATATCTCCCCGGCGGATTTTCTTTGCCCGCACCGCTTCATCGATTGCTAAGGGGACTGTAGCGGATGAGGTGTTGCCATATTTTTGGATGTTTACGATTACCTTGCTCATCGGCACTTTCATTTTGTCTGCCAAAGCTTCGATAATGCGTAGATTTGCCTGATGCGGAATGATCCAGTCTATATCTGCTCCGCTAAGGTGATTGCGGCGTAAAAGCTCATCTGAGGAGGCAAACATGCTTTTCACGGCATTTTTGAAGATGCGATTGCCTTCCATATATACAGTATGCTGATTGGCGTCCACGGTCTCGTGGCTGGCAGGAAGGCGGGACCCTCCTGCAGCTTGGATGAGATACTCTCCCATCGAGCCATCGGCATCAATTTTGCTATCAATGATCTTGGAAATATCGGTGGCTTGAGCTCTGGATACGACTGCGGCACCTGATGCGTCTCCAAAGAGAACGCAGGTATTCCGATCTGTCCAGTTTGTGATTTTAGTTAGCACTTCCACTCCCACCACCAGAATGTTTGTGGCGCCTCCATTCTCAATATACTGACGGGCTACATCGCAGGCATAGATAAAGCCGGTGCATCCGGCAGAAACGTCGAAGGCCGGGATTCCCTTCAGGCCCAGACGCTTCTGTAAAACGCAGGCTGTGGAAGGAAAGGGGTGGTCGCCGGAAATGGTAGCTACGATAATGGCATCAATCTCTTTGTATTTCACCTTGGATGCCTCGATGGCGTTTATCGCGGCCTGGTATGCCAGATCGCTGGCGGCCTCTTCAGGAGTAACGATATGGCGTTCCACCATACCAGTTCGAGTGCGGATCCATTCATCAGATGTATCCACGATTTTTTCCAGATCTTTGTTCGTTAATATCTTAGCCGGAGCGTAACTCCCAAAGGCCGAGAACTTTGCATAATAGTTTCCCATTTACAACCTCTCAAAATAGTCTCTTGTGCTCTTTACAAAACCTGATTCTGCGATGCGCGCTCCAAAACGGATAGCGTTTTTCATCGCCTTGGCATTACTGCGCCCATGAGATACTACCGAGATCCCGTTTAGCCCCACAAGCAGGGCTCCCCCATATTCAGTATGATCCAATTTCTTTTTGATATAGCTGTAAACCGGATAGGATAGCATGGCGCCTAATTTCGCCACCCAGTCCTTATTGATCTGCTCTTTAAGGATCTGGAAGATGGAGAAACCTACTCCTTCAACGGTTTTCAGCATTACATTGCCCACAAATCCGTCACAAACAATTACGTCCGTAACGCCGGATATCACGTCTTTACCTTCTATGTTGCCCACAAAATTGATGTCCTTGCTTTCTGCCATCAGGCGGTGCGCTTCTTTGGACATCACGTTGCCCTTGGCGCTTTCTTCGCCGATGTTCAGCAGGCTTACCCTGGGCTTGGGCTCTTTGAAGAAGTACTCAAAATACTTGGAGCCCATCACGGCAAACTGTAAAAGGTGTTGTGCGTCGCAATCCACATTTGCTCCCACGTCCAGAATGATCTCATGGCTCTCCTGGGTTGGGAAAACCACTGCAATAGCAGGGCGTAAAACGTTCTTCATTCTGCCCAGGGTTAGCAGCGATGCGCTCATCATTGCCCCTGTATTTCCAGCCGAAACGGCAACATCTGCCAGGCCTTCCTTATGCAGGGTGATGGCACGCACCATGGACGAATTTTTCTTGCTGCGCACAGAAGCCGCGGCGCTATCTCCCATTTCGATGCGCTCTGCGGCGTGTTCTATCCTGATGCGGCTGGTATCGTAGTAATATTTGCTCAGTTCCCGGTTTAGTATCTTTTCATCGCCTACCAGGATCACCTCTGAGCAAAGATCCTCTTTGATGGCAAGTACGGCACCTTCGATCTCGGGATGCGGGGCCGCATCGCTACCAAATGCATCCAGCGCTACGCGCAAATTTATTCCTTTGCGTCTAAGATTTGCTTGCCGTTGTAGGTACCACAGTTTTCACAAATATGGTGTGAACGGGTGGCTTCTCCACACTTCTGGCAAGTGCTGAAACTCGGAGCTGTAAGAGCGTCGTGTGTTCTGCGCTTATCTCTGCGGGTTTTTGAAGTCTTTCTTTTTGGAACTGCCATTTTATAACTCCTTTGGCTAAACAATGAACCAGATTCAGGAACAAGGCGTAAATGCCTTTAATATAAATCCGGAAATTATTTTATTCTTAAATATATGTCAATCAGAACATAAACTTATTATGGGCAGATTTTGTCAATCTAAAAAGTAAGGCAATACTGCTTAGTCTATATCCGGTAAGCGCTTAAGCCACATTCAGCCGGTCCGGTTCAGGCGGTAGAACAGTTGAATCTGCACGCTTATTGCACATAATATACGCCGGGGTTGTTCATAAACACCACTGCACAATTGCCAACGACAAGGTATTCAGTGGCAGGATTTTCACTGAATGAATCCACTCTGCTATATTCCTGCACAGTTCCGCTTGGGCTTCGGTAGTAAACCGAGATGGCTTCTCCTGGCAGGTAATCAGGAATGCTAAGATAGATATAAGGCCAAGCCTGCGCGGCTTGGATGAAGAAATTTGGCAGGAGCGGATTCTGCGCCGCATCCTGTGCCGCAAAGCGGTAAGCAGAGCGGAAGTCCACCCCGGGTGCGATTGATGTGAGTTGTTCCAGCTCCAGCCGGCTGCCCAAAGGCAAAACGCTGCCGATATATTCTTGCGGAATTACTACTTGAGATTGGTATAGGGAAAGATGCAGATCCTTCATGCTGTTTATTACTGTGTAGGTAGAGCTGTGTGGCTCCAGATCATGCACCGCGCCGTAGTGGGCATCATACAGAAGGTAGAAGGCAAAGTGCCCCTCTTCATCCAGGAAATGCCAGCCATCCGCGCTTTCCCCGGGGGGATATGAATAGATGCGATAGTAATCTCCCAAAGAACTTGAAAACAGCAGATAATCCTCTCTGAGGCTGTGCTTTATGCGCACGTAGGGCTGATAGTTCTCGTAAAAATCGCTATCATCCAGCATTTCAAAAGAATACACCGGGCTTTGGTATGCCAGCCGGTATTGATTCTGAAACACAGCAAAGGGATCCGGGAAGGCATCCATCCGCTTTACGCGCAGAGTTCCCGAGCTTTCTTGCAGGGGGGATGTTTGATACAGCTCCAGATCGTAGTCATCAAACAGCATTTTGGGGAACATGGCGATATCCCTGCTACTTGGGTCTGAACTCAGCTCATCGGCGTTGAACAGGTAACCTGCAAAGCTTATCGAGATGCCCAGCATACCATTTTGCAGCACGAAGCTGTTGTGTTCCAAAACCTGTTTCCGCTTGTAGCGTACAAACTTTGGATAGCCGGGCATTAAAGAGAGATTCACCAGAGCCTCGGGCGCGATATCGAGAGCAGTTTCCAGAAACAAGCCGGCGGGCAGGGAATCGTCCGCAGAGCCGATAGTCTGCACATTCAGCAAAGCCATGTTCCCGGAAAATGTGTAGGGACTGGAATTGATCCAGGGATGCGAGCTTTGCAACTGAGCATCGTAGCGGAAGTTCATTGCAGAACAGGGCACAGCAGCATCCTCATAAAAATATGTGCTGCGCAGAGTTTGAAGCAGCAGCTTATCTTTGAGGCAGGGGATATATTGGCTTTGAGAATCTTCAGAGATCTCTCCCAGGAGATACAGCCCGCCGGCGTTGATGCCAGAGTAGAGGTAGCCATCCAGATAGCGGAAGTGTTGCTCATCGTAGGCAGAGCCACTCGTCTTGAAGCTGATAACATCGGCTGCTGCGCTTCGGTAAGCCCGCATCAATCTATAGTCAGCGGGATTCGCGAGATCTGCGGCAAAGCCAAATTCCACCCACATATCATCTGGTAGGGATTCCAGAGGGGAATCATTTTGTTCAAAGCGGATATCAAATGCTTTAGCATCTCCGTTCAGGCTATAGGGTTTTCCGCCGAAGTAATCGGATACAAGATCAGAGTAATCCGGGTTCAGCGAGATCTGAAGTTTCCCGCCATCCAGCACCGCGTTAGATGTATCCACCCACAAATCCTCAAGATAGATCCTGCGGTAACCGGCATCCAGCGCCAGGCTGAAATTTTCCTGATCTGCCAGAGATTCTATCAGCATGTAGGAGCCGGCTTGATTGATGAAACTGATGAGGGTGTCATCCCGGAAAAGCCAGGTTTGCTCTGAGCTTTGCCAGCTATCCAGACGCTGCTCATGAAGCTTTAGCCAAAAAGCGTTTGTATCGCTGGAGCCGGGCAGGTGGTAGTGGATGATGGGGACGTTTTCAGAGATCAGGTCGTTTTGGGTCTGCACTTCCAGAATTTTGCTCAGAAGGGCAAAGCCGGGATACAGCTCTTGCACAATCTGGCTTTGTGCGGGCAGGGGGCTTTCGGCGAGAGAGATGTGTGTATTGCCCACTTCCTGCAAGAAAGCGGAAGGCATAAATATCTGCAGATAGGATTCCGCAGTATATAGCAATCCCTGAACATCACCTGCGGCGGGCATAAATTCCAGCGACGCGCTATCCGACATACGGGTGAGGGCAAAATCTCCGCTGCCATCCACAGAAAAGAAGGCACGGTTTCTGGCATACCCATTCAGCTGCGCCGGGGATGCCTCCAGTATATAGCGCATAGCCAGCAGCGCAGTTTCCCCGGATTTAAGTTCTGGTAGAATATCACAATAGATGGTGGCAAAATCCTGAACTGATTCCAACAATATAGCTTTGCCATCCCGCAGGATTTCCACTCTATAGGTAGCGCTGATTTCATTTGAGCCAGCATTGATTGCCAGGCTATCTCTTTGCAAGAAGCTATCCACCCGACGGAAAGAAATTTCATCTTTATACCACACCAGATGATCCGCGATGCTTGTTTTGGGCAGATACAGAAAGGCGTCGTCGTTTTCTGAGGGGATCAGATGATCGCTATAAACCAGGATATGCCTGGATTTCACATATGCTTTGGGATCCAGATCCGGGGGCAGAAGGATATCTTCGCGGATATTGCATGCGCCTGCAAGAATCAGGAACACAGCGGCGCTAATACGCCAAAGAAATGCTGAGGGATGTGCTATATTGAGCTTCATCTTCAAAACCTATTTGTTGATATATGATGCCGGTCAGCCTTTGGGAAAGTGTCTGGGTGATGGAGATAGCGTAAGCCCGGCTTTGCGCATCGAATTTATCGTACACTACTCCAAATTGATTTACCCACCATGCTTGATCTCCCAAAAAGAGGTACAATGCCACCTGTGTTTGGGGGAATATCCGGCATCCCAGATTTGCGCTATGCAGTCCTTTTTGGGAGTCCCCCCGGGGGAGCTCGGAATCGATATACACATAAGAAAAACGGTATCCGGCGTCCCAACTATGGCTGCTGAGGACCAAGCCCGCGTCCAGCTGCTGGGAGTCCAGCCTTTCATAGTGTCCATATCCCAGCCGGAAAAGAGGGTTTATCTGCAGATTTTGCCAATAGAGCTTAGCAGAGATTTCGGCAGAGCCAAGCGTAGCCGGGTAGATCCGCGAATCATCTCCGCTCAATCTGCTTAGCGATGCTTCTATCACCAAATTAGCCAGATTCCAGCCCATGCCGGCTCCCCATCTTTTACTGAAACTTTCGCCCTCCAGGATGATTTGTTCTGCATTCAGTGCAAGAGCAAGCGATTTTTGTTTGATCTCTGCCCTTAGTCCCAGGCTTTGTAAATCCCGGTAATCTGTACTGAAGGATGCCGTGGCGGATATATAAGTTTTATCGATCAAGTGCCGGGCATATTCATCTTTGGCAGAACTTACTTTACTGAGAGCCTTATCTGCCGCCCCCAGATTTTGCAAAAAGATGTATTCCCATGCCAATCCGGTTTGAGCGGTATCCCGGTTTTGGGTATCTGTGGCGTAGCGGGCTGCCAGGCTATAGGCATATCTTGCCTGCAGGTGTCGGTTCTGCTGAGAATATCCATAGCCCAGAAAGGAATAAAGAGCTGGGTTTTGGGGGTGAATCTGCAGCAGTTCTTCGGCTTGCAACACGCTATCTTCAAAGCGATTCAGGCTCTGCAGTACCCAAAGCACTCCTTCTGCGGCAAGGATGTTTTGGGGATCCTGCACTAAAATCAATTGATAGTGTTTGAGAGCTTCCTCCATGTTCCCCGCCAGGGCAGAGCGATATGCCAGATCCAGCCGCAGCGACACATCTGCCGGGTTCTGCGCCACTTGCAGGCGCAAGCCGCTCAGTTGCGTGGCGTCCTTTTGTGCAAACAGAGTAAATGGCAATAGCAGGGCAAGCAGGAGCAGGCAGGGTTTCACTTCGTATCCAGGGTTTCCCGGTAATCTACGATGATCTGGGATTGAGGGTAATATTTCTTCAGTTGCCGATACTCCTCTTTAGCCCGGGGGATATCTCCGCTAAGATATAGGTTATTTACCAGGTATCCGCGGTTGCTCATATCCCAGGGAGAGATTTCTTTAATGCGGGCGAAATATGAGGCAGCAGCTAAGTAGCTCTTCTTCATGTAGCAGGCATACGCCGCCTTGGAGAGCAGCGTTGTATTTTGGGGATTATCTTTCAGCAGGCTTTCGCTGTAGCTTATTACTGCATCCCATTCTGCCAGTGCCAAACGGCAATTGATGATTCCCAGCTGCGCATCCAGGTGTTCTTGTTGGTTCAGAGCCGCCTGATATAGGATTTGGGCTTCCCGGTAGTTACCCAGAAGATACTGTAGCCAGGCGCTTCTCATGATATAAAAGAGATCTTGAGGATCCTCTTCCAAAAGATTTTGCATCTGTTGCAAGGCATTGGCATAGTCTCCCCGAGCCTCTGCCAGATAGGAATCCTGAATGCTCTGTCCTCCGATACTGACGGCTGTGACGAGTAGCAGGATGCTAAACACGATATATTTATACATTTTCGGTCTCCTCTTTGGTGATATGACAAGCGCTAAGTATCTGTTGCACACCGGCAAACAAGCGAATGCTGCGGATGCCGGATTTGGTATCCAGATCCAGTTCTGCGCGCCGGCTTCTCAGCTTGATGCCAAAGGCAGAAAGCTCGGTATTGCTTTCGATGGTAATCCCGCTTTTATCTGCCGTTAAGGTAGAGTAGCTCACCACGCGAATGGGCTTGAAAAGTGGAATCAGGAATAGGGTGAGGTTTTTCCAGAAGCTGTTCATGGTTACGGACAGGCTGGGCTCATCCCGCCAGATCAGCTTGTGACTGTCGCTCCAGGGAATCCTGCCTGCAGCATAGGCAAAAGCCGATAGTGCTGAAGCCCGGTTTCCCTTCAGGCTAAGGGCATTGAAAATGCCGTGATACACAGAGAAGCCCAGCTTGCTTCCGGCGCTGGATACGATAAAGTGTTGTCCCAAAAGGTCAAGATCTGTCTTCCATGTTTCCTGAAAATCTCCCCGGGCGGTCTTTACCGCAAAGGTCTGGCTTTGCCCATAGCTGATTTGCAGAATATTGGCGAGATCTTTCTCGGGGACCAGGGCGGATACATTTTCAGCTTCCTGGGGAATTCCGCTGGAGATAAATTGAAAGGATCCATCCGGATTTTGCCGCTTATAGTTCAGCAGTTTGCAGAAAACAGAGCGACTGCCTGCTTCGGCGGCGGCCTGCGCCTGGAAATGCAGGTGAGGGACAAAGGATCTGCCGGAGTTTCCCACCAGCCCGATCTTTTCGCCGGATTTTACGTAGTCTCCCTCTGCCAGTTTTACGGATCCTTCTTTGAGATGGGCATACAGAGTATAGAATCCATAGCCATGGGATATGCTTACATAGTTTCCCCAGTTATCCACCGTGTTCGCTTCGCCAATGGCGTTATCCGGGATGCTGTTTACCACCTTTGCCACATAGCCTGCGGCTGCGCTGTAAACACTTTTACCAAAGCAAAAGTAATCACTCAGCTTTTGAGGATCTTCAGAGAACTTATTGCCCTGTTTGTCCTGAATCTCAAAGTCCCATGCCAGTGCCCATTCTTTTTTGTGGGTATGAGCGCCATTGTGCCCTTGAGTTACCAGCCACTGCCCCAATACCGGCATATTAAGTTGCGGAACTCCGGTATCGCTGAATCTCCGGTAACCCGAAAGGTAGGTATCCAGCGCTTTTTCCGGATGCAAGATACCATATTCATTCATGACGGGGGAGCGGGGTTGCACTCGCAGCTTGAGCGCGTAGATCATAATGATTACCACGATGTTTACCGGGAAGGCAAAAATGGGCAGATACAGGAAGGATGGGCGTCCGGACATTATATCGGAATAGTAAAATTTTCCGGAGATCGAAAAAGCCAACATGAATCCCGCCACGGTGGCAAAAACTGCCAGCAGATAGGAACTTTTGGAGGGGATCAGGTAAACCGAGCCGATTGCCATGCTGATCAATATCAGATTGAAGCCCGGGAAAAACATGCCATACGTTTCGCCCATGTTTACGTAGCCCAGCAGGAACCAACAAATGCTCCAGCCAATCAGCGAAAGCAGAAATCCAATGCGGGTAATCATAAATAACACCGCTGCCAGTAATATGCCCGCAAAAACATCCGGCACAAACATAATGCTGCCCAGGCTTAGAAAGTAATTTTGCCAATAGCTGCTTAATGTACCGGAGTAGCTGAAGAGCAACGGTTTTTGAAATCCCTCTCCGCTGAAAAGCCCGCTTCTTACCAGATAGTACCAAAACAGAACAGCGGCAATGGAAAATGCCAGGCTCATGGAGGGGATCTTGAAGATGCTAAGACACAAATAGTTGATAGCTACATAGATGAACATTGTAGCCAGAGAAGCCACCACCAGCAGAACATAAAAATGCGGCGAGAAGACAAAGCCTCCGCTGTATGGGTAATAGTAGGCAATCGCCATGCCGATTAAAAGGCTGTTAAAAGAGATGATACCTGCCGAAGAATCCCAGCCCTCGAAACCCAATAATCGAGAGCTGAACATGGCGCAAAGCAGGCTGAACAGCCCGGCAAAACCTACCACCGGCGAGATAAAGGTTAGCGCCATCAGGGCAAAACCAATCCCCAGGCTATCCGAATACAGCACCGTGGCATAGGCGTTTGGAATCGCTTTGGCAAATGCCAGAATGTGTTCTTTATTCATCAAAGCTTTCTCAGATGGTCAGGCACTTTCTCCCTTGCCACCACATCGCTCAAGTCTTCCGCTTCCCGGATCAAAGTGGGCTCTCCGGTTTCGGTGATCAGCACGATGTTGGGCCGGTATTCTATAAATTGCATCCATTGGGTATTGTTATAGGCGCCTACCGGGCTTATCAGCACAGTTTCCCCAAAATGGAGATCCGGAAACGGTACTGCCGGACGCATTACATCAATATTCATGCACAGCGGTCCGTAAAAGATGGTGTTTTGATATGCGCCAGGAAAGCTGCGGGTGGGGCTTACCTTTAGTTTGTACCACCAGGCGGTGATCGCAGTATTTACCCCGGCATCCAGAATAATCGCCCGTTCTCCGGTGGGCAGATTTTTCTTGCCCAATACCGAAGAGATCAGATATCCTGCTTCATCTACCAGGGCACGGCCGGTTTCCAGAATCAGCCTGGGTAGATGTTTACTTACATAGTGCGATTCATTGAAGGCATTGCCGATGGCTTGGGCATACTGATCGAAGGAAGGCGAAGCAAGCTCTCCCGGAGTGTATTGAAAATGCAAGGTATTGGAGGAAGCAAAACCTCCGCCCAGATCGATGTAATCCAACACAATCCCATGCTCTTCTTCTATCTTTAGCGCCAGCTCCAGCAAAGCCTTTGCTGCCCAATAGTATGCCTGTTCGTCCAATATGAAAGTTCCGATATGGGTATGCAAGCCCCGCAACTCTACCTTTTTCCCCGAGATCAAGCGCTGGATTACCCGGTAGGCTTCCCGGTTCTCATAGTTGAAGCCAAAGCGAGACCATTGCGGACTGATTCCCGTGTCCATGTTTACGCGGATTGCCACTTGGGGGATGGCGTCAGTTTCATCTGTCAGCTTTTCTATAAGATACAATTCATCCAGATGATCAATATGGATCAGCGCGCCATCTTCAATTGCCTGCCGCAAAGAGGCGGCGGTTTTGCCCGGACCGTTGTAATAGATATCCTTGCCGGCAATACCCAATTTACGCGCCATCTCATATTCCATGCGGGAAACCACTTCTGCTTTGGAGCCCTCCTGGTGAAAGATGCTGCATACCGAAGCCAGATAATTCGTTTTGTAGCTCCAAGCCAGTTCCACGTTGGGATAGTGCATCTTCATCACATCCAGCAAGCGGCGGTGTTTTTTGCGCATGGTGCTCTCGGAAAGCACGATCAAAGGCGAGCCATATTTCTTTACCAGATCAGCAATTGGCACACCTTCTATTTTATCCTGATACCGCACAACGCTTTTTGCGCCATACTTATTCATGTTGCCCACACTATTGCGTTCTATATTTGGAGCCGCATAAGTCTTTTTCATTTGTCATCTTCTCCTAAGTTCACTTTTTGCGGATACTTCACCCATCACCGATACATCTGTAATGATGTCTTCTGCATGACGGATAAAGAGAGTGCCCGTTTTACACTCGGGAAGCGGATCCAGCGGCAGATTCAATGCCTTCAAGACCACAGCCGCAGGTTGATTTTGCCCGGAGCCTTCTGCCAGCCTTACCCATGCCGGAAAGCGTGGATTGATCTCGATCAGATAATACTGTCCGTCAAATCCGCGCATTACCTCCAATTCACAAGGGCCGCGCCATTTTAGCATGCCGATTACTTTTTGGGCAAACTCCTCCAGACCCGGGTTTTTTACCACCACTCCGCCAAAACCCTTACCTTTGTCTGTAATCACCAACTTCTTTTGCGGCACCATGCCCAACATTCCACCTTCGCCATCACCTACAATCACGATGTTATATTCATCGCCGGGAATCATTTTTTGCATTATCACCGGCAGACCCCAGCGGCTTTCGATTTCGTAATAATATTTCAAAGCTTCTTCGATGTTGTTAGCTTTATATGCCTCGTAATAGCGCCCCTTTATCATCATGGGATACTGATCCTTGCTG
>CAZJJH010000013.1:0-13475 GCA_964546265.1 uncultured Candidatus Cloacimonadota bacterium | reverse complement strand
TCCGGGCTTCAGCGGTATATAAAGCTAAGATAGTGCTGTAGCGATAGCACTATCTAGCGACGAAACTATGCTAAAGCTGCGCCGATATATAAAGAGGGAAAGCACTGAAGCACTGTCTCACGATGGACGCTTTGTATGGCTTAGACTTTGTATAATAGTTACATAAGATCCTCATATTCCACTTTTTTGGGGGTGTGCCTGCAAAAATGGGGGGGGGTAACTCGTTACTATACTGCGCGTTACGAACCTATGTCAGCAATTTTCATTAAGCATTGCAATTCCGAGCGGTAGTCTTCCATTATGGACTCAGCTGCTATAGCTTTTCATAGGAAATCCGGCAGAGCTCTAATGGGGTCATCTGCTTCATTTGAGCCACATGTCAGGTTATTATGCATGCCTAATCGAACCCAAAGGGAGAATTCGATGGTTAGGCTGTATCATCGGTAATGGCTTTATGGACTCTCAATTGTCACAGCAAGCCATTTGCAATATTCAGTGAGCCAATTTGCAAATTCAACTGACCCTTTACACATGATTTACTGGGTAGATTCGAGAGCAGATACAGTGAACCAAAGATATTTATTTGACATAAAAAGGGAACTTAAATACCTTGAGCGTAATATCACTTACCGAGGACTATGCAATGTATAAAGAGCCATATCACTTCAATGTAGAGCGCTACATTGATCCAAAACGTTTTGAGAGAATAAAGCAATTTTCCCTCAAGCAAACCACTCCGTCCCTGATTGTGGATTTGGATTTGATTGCTCAAAAGTATGATGAACTCACACAGAACTTCCCCATTGCGGAGATATTCTACGCGGTTAAAGCAAACCCAATGGAAGAAGTATTGGAACTGCTCCGGGATCGTAATTCTTGCTTCGATATCGCTTCCCGTTTCGAGCTGGATCTGATGCTAAGCCTTGGCGTAGATCCCCAGAGGCTTAGTTATGGAAATACGATCAAAAAGAAAAGCGATGTCGCCTATTTCTACGAGAAAGGTGTGCGACTCTTTGCCACCGATAGTGAAATCGATCTTCAAAACATCGCCGAAGTAGCGCCAAATGCCAAAGTATTCTTTCGCATTCTTACAGAGGGCACCGGCGCAGACTGGCCACTTTCGCGCAAATTTGGCGCCCATGCCGATATCGTCTACTATCTGATCCTCCAGGCGCAAGAGCTGGGGCTCAAACCCTACGGCCTTTCATTTCATGTAGGTTCTCAGCAACGTGATATTGGCCAATGGGACGATGCTATCGCTCGCTGCAAATATCTTTTTGATGCAGTAGCTGAAGATGGAATCGAGCTTGAGATGATCAATCTCGGAGGCGGCTTCCCCGCCAGTTATGTGGATCCCACTTTCTCGGTAAAAGAATATGCAGATGAAATCATGCGTTTTTTATCTGAAGATTTTGGCGATAACATGCCCAAGATCATTCTGGAGCCTGGACGTTCTCTGGTTGCAGATGCTGGTCTGATCGTGTCCGAAGTGGTGAACATCAGCCGAAAATCCAAAAACAATATGTACCAATGGGTATTTTTGGATATTGGAAAATTTGGCGGCTTGATCGAGACTATCGACGAATCCATCAAATTCCCCATCTACTTCGAAAAAGAGGGTATGGCAGATGAGATTATCCTGGCAGGTCCTACCTGCGATAGCATGGATATCCTTTATGAGAATTTCAGATACCATATGCCGGAAACTACGGTTCCCGGAGACAGAGTATATATATTCACCACGGGAGCCTATACCAGAAGCTATTCTTCGATCTGCTTCAATGGCTTCCCTCCCTTAAACGCTATAGCAATTACTACAAAGGATCTGTTATGATGTATTTACCTGTAGAAGCAATGCACGATTTTATGGTGCAGATATTTACCAATATTGGTGTCCCATCTGAAGACGCGGTTGTTTGTGCGGATGTTTTGATCGCCAGCGATTTGCGCGGCATCGAGTCTCACGGAATCGGGCGCTTGAAAATGTATTATGATCGCATTAAACAAGGTATCCAAAATCCGATCACAAAGATCGATATTATCAAAGACAAATATGCCACTGCCGTTTGGGACGGCAACCATGGTATGGGGCATGTGATAGCCCACAAAGCTATGCAAACTGCGATTGAGAAAGCCCGGCTCTACGGTTTAGGCAGTGTAGCCGTGCGCAACAGCACTCACTACGGCATTTGTGGATACTATGCCGATATGGCTACCAAACAGGATATGATCGGCTTAACATTCACAAACGCCCGTCCCTCCATTTGTCCCACCCATGGCGTGCAACCACTTTTGGGAACAAATCCCATCTGTTTCGGTGCACCCACGAACCTGCCATACCCCTTTATTTACGACGCTGCTACATCCATCTCTCAAAGAGGTAAAATCGAACAATATGCCCGTGAAGAGAAAGATACACCGCCCTATTGGGCAATCAATCTTCAGGGAGAACCGCAGACAGATACAAAAAAACTTTTAACAGATCTGATAGAGCAAAGCGCTTGTATGCTTCCCTTAGGCGGTATCGATGAAGTTACGGGTAGCCACAAAGGATATAGCCTGGGCACCATGGTTGAAATACTGTGTGCAGCATTACAAAATGGAAGCTATCTTAATGGTCTTTGGGGCAGAGATGAATCCGGTCGAGCCGCTCCCTACAAATTGGGACATTTCTTCCTTGCCATCAATATTGATTTCTTTACCGAACTAGAAGATTTTAAGCAGATCACAACCGACATCTGTAACCAACTGCAAGCATCCAAGAAGTTACCGGGACGCGATAGAATATGGGTAGCTGGCGAAAAAGAGTACGAGAAAGAGCTGGAGGTTCGTGAAAAGGGAATCCCGATTATTCCCAATCTCGCCAAAAATATACGTGCTATGCAGACAGAACTAAATATAAATATTCTCGATATTTAACAATTTGTTTGTCTTAATGCCGTAAAAGCTTATTCTATGAGTGTAAAAACACATTTGAAAAGGAGTCTCAAATGAAAAAACTAATATCCATTGTTGTTGTCGTTCTGTTTGTTACAGGACTACTCGCGGTAGAATTCGACATAAGTGGAGAAAACCGCGTCCGTGCAGCCATCTATAACAATGTAAATGAAACAGACGGCTCACACATCGATAATAGATTCAACATCGGTTTTGATTCACAATTTCATCAAAATCTCAGCTTCCGGGTTGCCGCAGAAATCGGTGATGTAATGTGGGGAAGCGGCGGCGGAGGAATCAGCACCGGAGCCAATGTACATATCACTGAGCTGAATTTCAACTACCTCATCGATGCCATCGACGCAAACGTAATCGTTGGTCAACAGTACTGGATGGACCGCATGGGCCTGGTGATGGACGACTATTTTTCCGGAATTCTGTTGCAAAAAGAGTTTGGCGATGGTTTGCAAACTGAGTTTGGCTGGATGAAAGCCGTAGAAGGCAACCCCCATGCCAAAGATGATTATGACGTCTTCCTGGCTCATGCCATGATGAACAGAGATATGCCCCTGGGCGCCTACCTCTTCTTTGGTAACGATGAACAGGCAGACGCAAGCAACCTTAGTTTGATGCCATATTTTAGCATGGACATGGATATGGCAAGCCTGGATGCTACCGTATTTATGGACATGCAAATGATAGGTGACGACACAGAAATGGGTTTTGGTGCAGCCGCAAAAGCCAAGCTGGATCTGGAAGCTTTGGAACTGGGTCTGGATCTGCTATTGGCCTCCGAAAACGGACTTACCACTATCAGCCCCTGGTACCAGAATGGGCTTTACATCTATGGTATCGGGAAGCATCATGATGGTTTGAACCTTTATTGGAATACCCCTTACGAAGGGAATGCTGACCTCTTTGCCAGTGCGGTTGGTCAAATTCTCTTCCCCATGTCTGAAGATCTCGCCCTCTTCGCAACAATGGGCTATCTCGTCGATCTCGGTATGGAGCTAAACGCCGGCATGGAATATGAACTTATTCCGGATCTGATGGGTATGGCTGTATATGGTGCATATGGCATGCACGATGACGAAACGGACAATTACGTTCTTGGAACATCTGTAAAGATCGAATTCTAAGAGATTTAGTATTAAACATCAGGACGGCTTAGTTTTAAGCCGTCCTATTTTTTTATTCCGGAAAACGGCCCTCTTCAAACCTGGTATCTAGCCTGTATAAAAAGTCCCTTGCGGCTCGGTAAGTGCATCCAATATTTTTTAGAACTACGCCATCGGCTCTGATGCTGTCTTTTTCTTTAAAAAAATAGCGTGCCTATAGCCATCTATCGGCTCTTGCTAATATTGGTTTTATCTAAAAAAAGACGTTCTGCCGGAACTCGTCCTGTTCACGATGTCCTTACTTTATTCCAGATGCCCCTCCCCTATATCATATTATGTATCTGTCTGCTGTAGTCCCTCCGTTCATTTTCATCCGCATTTTGATTCACCTCAATTTTTTTCTGAAAGCTACCCTGTTTCATGATCTCGATTCTATCCGATAGCTTCAATGCTTCATCGATGTCGTGAGTAACCAACAATACCGAGAGCTCCAGCTCTTTTACGATGTGGTGAATCCAATCTTGCAAAGATTCCCGGGTGATCGCGTCCAGATTTGCCAGTGGTTCATCCAAAAGCCATACCTTAGATCCGGTCATATATGTGCGCGCCAAAGCCACTCTTTGCCTCAAGCCCCCGGAAAGTTGCCAGGGAAGATAGTCAGTATAGTTTTCCAGGCCAAAAACCGGCAATATCTTGAGCGCTTTTTCCCGCTCCTGCTTAATGTTTCTGCCTTTGACGCGAGAAGGTAGCAAAATGTTATCTATCACTTTCAGCCAATCGAAGAGAGTATCGTCCTGTGGCATATATCCCAAGAGTCCGGTGCGTCCGGTGATATCATTTTTCATATAGCGAATCGTGCCGGAATCCGGCTGTGAAATACCTGCAAGCAGTTCCAGCAATGTGGTTTTTCCACATCCGCTGGAACCGATTACACTTACGAATTCTTTCTCATAAAGGCATATCTCGATGTTATTTAACACCGTGGAGAGTTCTCCCTTAAACAGGAAGGACTTGCTCAGGGATCTAGCTTCAAGAATGGGCATCAGGGCTTCACAAAATCGTTGCTATAGGCTTTTGAAAGATCAATCTCTGAAGCGATCAGTTTTTCTTCATGCATCCAGCGGGCAAAGCGATCCCACACTTCAAAGCTCTGGTATCCCCAATATTCTGCATCTGCTTGATACTCTTTTGCCAGATAAGCCATACTTAGCTTAACCTGTTCCTCATTCAGCTCAGGAACGTGTTTTAAGAGTATTTCTGCTGCCTTTTCGGGCTCTTGCACGCAGTATTCATAACCTTTTCTTATCGCAGAAAGCAGCTTTTTGCTTGTATCCGGATTTTGACTGATGTACTCTTCACTGCTGATAATCACAGGAGTATAATAATCGAACACAGGGTTCAGCTCACGCAAGGGAATGTAATTCATCTCAATGCCACGATTTTGGGCGATTACTCCATCCCAGCCATAGTAGATCCATTCAAAATCCGCATCCTTGCCGATGGTGGAAAAGAAATCATATACTCCGGATATCACTTCTACTTTCTGGAAATCTGCTCCATGTTTTTCCATTACATTTTCCAATATTGCCAGCTCAGATGGACTGTCCCAGCTGCCATAGCGTTTCCCTTCAAAATCTTGCGGATTTGTGATTCCTGCCTCTTTCAGAGAAGCAAAACCGGATGTGTTGTGCTGAATCACGGCTGCCAGCGAGACCAATGGGATACCTTCACTGCGTGCACGGATCACGTTTTCCTGATAGCTAACGCCAAACTGGCTTTTCCCGGTTGCCACGATCTGATCCGTTACTCCCTGTCCCGGTTGCAATATTTCCACTTCCAGTCCTTCTTCGGCAAAATAGCCCAGCTCCTGCGCCACATATAGTCCGCTATGATTGGTATTAGGTGTCCAATCCAGGGTAATGCTGAGAGAGTTTTGCTCCTTTTTGCCCTTGCCGCAGGCGCTCAGGGCAACAATGCCGATAAATAGTATCATCAACTTCTTCATTTTTATCTCCTTATTTTTAAGCTCTGGGATGATATTGTTGGTGGGTTTCCCGTAACCAACGCATATCTACATGGGTATAAATCTGGGTAGTATTAATACTGGAGTGTCCCAATAGGTTCTGAACAATTCTAAGGTTAACCCCCGCCTCCAAAAGGTGGGTAGCAAAGGAATGGCGGAATGTATGGGGACTAACGTCGTGTTTGATTCCCGCTTCCAACACAGCTTGTTGAATTATCTTCCATATTCCCATGCGCGAAAGCTTGTTCCCAAAACGGTTTAGCAATAGTACATCGTTCTGTTTGAATTTCAATAGATTAGGGCGGTGAATGTTAAGATATATATCTAAAAGCGGATCCAAGGCCTTGATATAGGGAACAAAACGCTGTTTACTTCCCTTTCCACGTACCAAGATCATGTGCTGCTCACTGTTGATGTCGTGAATACTGATTCCGAGTAGTTCGGAGACCCGCACTCCGGTAGCATACAGTAGTTCCAACATCAGTTTATTGCGGTATTCTAAACTGCTGTTCATAGGCATTTTGTCCAGAAGTTGCTGCATTTCTTCTACTGAAAGCGTATCCGGCAAATATTTAGCGCTATTGATTTTGGGTACCAGATCGAAATCCATAATGCAGGGATAGTCATTTTCGATAAGAAAATCAAAGAACTGCTTGATTGCCACGCTTTTACGCCGCAAGGAAGAACTCTGCATCCCCATTTCTTGTAATACCACAAGATAAGCGCTTAAATCTCCGGCTTCATAATCCTCAAATTTCTTCACTTCAAAACTCAGGAAATCAGTGATATCCCGCTGATACGCTTCAATACTGTTGAACGCCATGCCTCGCTCTACTTTCAGGTGATACAGAAAGGTATTGAGCAGGCTTCGGTGCTCTGGATCAATCTCCGCTTTGATAGTTTGGAGTTTCTTTGGTAATGCGCACATCGTGGGGGTGGGATTCCTTCAAGCCTGCACTACTGATCTCAACAAATTCGGCATTGCGGCGCAGTTCAGCCAGATTAGCTGCACCAATATAACCCATACCGCTGCGTAAACCGCCTATTAATTGGTAGATGAAGTCCTTTAGCGGTCCTTTGTAAGGAACCATGCCTTCGATTCCTTCAGCTACAAGTTTGTTCTCTTCAGCAGTGCTCTGATAGTAACGATCCTTGCTGCCACGTTTCATCGCCCCAATGGAACCCATACCACGGTAGCTTTTGAATCTTCTGCCATTGTAGATGATTGATTCACCTGGGCTTTCGTCGCAGCCGGCAAACAGGGAACCGATCATCACAGCGGAAGCACCGCCGGCAAGCGCTTTTACGATATCCCCGGAAAATTTTACTCCGCCATCGGCGATAATCCCAATCCCAGATTTCCCTGCTTCTTCGGCGCAATCCATCACCGCAGTCAGCTGTGGCACTCCAATGCCTGCCACAACCCTGGTTGTACAGATTGAACCTGGTCCAATGCCAACCTTTATGGCATCCGCGCCATTATCAATCAGATAGCGGCAAGCTTCTTTGGTAGCCACGTTTCCTGCCAATACTTCCGTAGCCAAAGTGGCTTTCACTTTTGCCAAAGCATCTTTATAATGTATGTGATGGCCGTGTGCGGTATCCATTACCAAAAGATCCACTCCGGCGTTTACCAATTCCTGTGCCCGCTCCAGGTAATCTCCGGTTACCCCGATAGCTGCCGCTACCAGTAGTCTGTTTCTGTCGTCTTGTACGGCATTGGGATAGTTTTCACGCTTCAGGATGTCCTTTACCGTGATCATACCCTTTAGGCGTCCTTGCGCATCCTTTAGCAGCAGCTTTTCGATCCGGTGTTTTTGTAAAAGCAGAATTGCCTGCTCCCAAGTTACAGTTTCCGGTGCTGTTACCAGTCTTTCCTGCGGAGTCATCAGCTCCTTCACCTTGCGCTTCAGATTGTTTTCAAAGCGGATATCCCGATTAGTAAGGATTCCGACCAAAATCTCATTTTCCACTACTGGAAAGCCACCTACACGATGCTTTTCTTTTAGCGCAACCACTCTTGCCAGATCATCTTCGGGGCCCACTGTGTATGGATGGCTAACGATCCCGCTTTCGGCTCTTTTTACCAGATGCACTTGCCGGGCTTGCTCTTCTATTCTCAAGTTCTTATGGATCACCCCTATGCCGCCTTCCCGGGCTATCGCTATCGCTGTCTCCGCTTCTGTAACTGTATCCATGGCGGCGGATAGCAACGGAATTTTGAGTGCAATCTTTCCGG
Organism: uncultured Candidatus Cloacimonadota bacterium; assembly: GCA_964546265.1. Classification (GTDB taxonomy): domain Bacteria; phylum Cloacimonadota; class Cloacimonadia; order Cloacimonadales; family Cloacimonadaceae; genus UBA5456. The sequence continues at coordinate 5,158 of CAZJJH010000013.1, read as the reverse complement.
TAATATTACTGCTCAATTCCACCGTATTGGGCAACACAGCAGAGTGTTTGGGCAGCAGCAAAACATCATCGAAGGTATAGGATTTGCGTATATTCATTGTATCTCCATATATTATAATTTACATATTTATATCCTGAACTTGCGCCCGCGATATCACCTGTCTGAACTGAGGTGAAAAGATGCTGTTGGGTTTGTTTTTCAGAAAAGCGCGCGCCATCTCTTCCAGATCCAGCCGGTTATTATTCAATTCCAGTCGGAGTCTAGCGAGATATTCTGCCGAGAGTTCATCCTCAACCTCTGTTTGCAAGAGCTCCTCTGCCAGCAACATATCTTTGAATCTGAAGCTCCATTCGATGGCGATGATCAAAAGCTCAGATTCCTCTGTTTGATCATACAGCTCCCGTAGCAATGCTATCCCCCGTTTATCAAAAAGTTGCAGATAGCGGATCGCTTCCGTAAAAACGGGTCGTTGCTGCTGATTTAAGCCCATAAACAGCATATTCAGATAAAAGATATCGTTGGTATACCCGGATGTCGGATGCTTTAACACATACTCGTTCATCAGAGAGTCAGCCACTTCGCTTTCTCCCTGCATCAGCGCGTTGATAAAGAACAAATAATCTCTTCGAGCAGTCAAGTTTGGCAGATTCACCTTTTGCAGTGCACTATGAGCGGTGGCATAGTCCTTACTTAGCAGAGAAATCGTAGCCAGCTCCAGATCCAATTGTTGTGTTTCCTGATACACACTGCTGAACAACCGGGTATCGATCAGCCATTGCCGGATCTGATTCAGATCAACTCCCAGAGCAAGATCATTTTCTGCTTTTAATCTGCGAATCTGGATATATAGATTACTTCTTGTGTTTTTGATGGAAGCTTCCCAAAAGGGATCTGCCAATAAACGCTCTATCTCCAGCCCGGCAGAATCAAATTGAGCACTTTGATACAGGATCTTTGCAATTTCCAAGCCGTAGCTGATCTTTTGCATTTCCTGTTCACTGTGAGCAGCAAGATGGCGATTTGCTGCCAGCGCGAGCTCAATATTACCCTGTTTTAATTGCTCTGCGGCAAAACCTCTCATATATGTAAGCGGCATATTTTTATATGCCAGAAATGCTTCTTCATTTCGGGATAGTGCCAAAAGGGCATTGGCATATATTTCACGGATTACGTTGTTGCTATGCTCAGTGCTAAAATCCTGAAGCACAGATAGAAGAGTGCTATCCTCTTTTACGATGGCACCGATTTGATTTTTAACAAATAGATTGGTATTCTCTGCTTCCTGCACATGCTTAAGATATTCTGCCAAAGCCAGTGAATAGTTCCGGGCTTGCATCGCAGCATTGGCTATCTCCAGGCTATAAATTTGTGTTCCATGAACCGCGCGCGCTTTTTGGTAGATGCTTATTGCCCGGTCATAAGCTGCACGGCGCAAGAAATAGGACGCAACCACATAATAGGAACTCTGGTTATTACCATATACTGCTAAATGACTATCTGCCAGAGCTTCTGCCTCTTCCGGTTTGCCCTGCAAAATTAAAAGCTGGATTCTGTATTCATTCAGGTTTTTCTCCGGAATCAAGCGCTCATATTTCTTTAGATGAGCACTCACCTTGGCGTCGTCTGAAATATTCAGATACATATTTGTCAACTGCATAACAGTATTCAGATCTTCAGGATGCTTCTCCAATACACTCAAAAAAATGGCTTCAGCTTCTTTATACTCGCGTCTTACCATGTGCTGATTGGCTTGTTGAACAAGGATCTGCCGCTCGTCATATTGAGCGGGCAACGCGCTATGCCACAGCAATATAATCAAGCAGATCACAAGTTTAGTTTTCAATTCTTTCCTCTTCCAATAGTTTGAGATATTCCATGATCAATTGCTGATACTCCCGGGGATAGTCCTTGAACCCTTCATCCAGCATCATGGCACGGCGCAAGCGGTCGTAATCCACTGCGGCGGGTTGTTCTTCATCTGCCCTGCCGCTACTGCTTTCTGCTTGTCTTCTTTCGCTGGTGTCCCGTTTATTGATGCTTTTTTGTGCGTCCAAAAGACGGCTAAGGATGTTCTCCTGCCTACGCAGTAGCTCATTATCAAATTGATTTTGCCGCAAACTGCGCGCTATGGATTCTGCTTCTTCAATTATTTGTTTGATAGCATTGCCCTGTTTCTGAGCTTGAGGATCATTTTGCAGAGCCCGTTTCAGATTTTCTGCCAAACGCTCCTGATCCGAAGCCAGCTTGCCTACCTGCTCCTGCATTGCGGCGTCCATTGTGCCCCCTTGAGCCTGCATCTGCATCATCAATTGTTGGGTGAGCATATTCATCGCCATCTGTTCCTGCCCCATCTGCTCCAACATCTGCATCAGAGATTGCATTCCCCCGCCGCCACCGCCGCCGGAAGATGCATTTTGCATTGCTATCATAAGGTCGTGAGCCATAAGGTTCAAACCCTTTTGCACGCTATCCAGATGTCTGGATATATTAGGCGTAAAGCTCTGCCCCAATATCCCAAAGATCTCTCGATAGGCTTTGTTGGTTTCGTTTAAGTCCATATAAAACTTTGGAGGAATCAGCATGCTCACCATCGGTTTGCTGAAGAGATTGTTCAAAGATATCTGCAAACCCTCATAGGCTGCGATGAGATCCGGCACCAAGGGATAGGGATCGTTCAGATAGCCGGAAGCGATCTGCTCATGATCTTTGGAGAAGATCAATATTTCGCGAATGGCACGCTCCAGCGCTTGCATCATCTGCCCCTGAGATCCCGAACTCATGGATTCCTTCATCTCTGCCAGTTTATTGGTAAAACGCCTTAGTTTTTCCAAAACAGATTCCTGGGCTTGCATCGCCTTTTGACGATCCTGCTGTGACAGTGACTGTTTGCTTTGCTGCATATCCTGCCGGGCTTTACTTTCTTGCATGTCTTGCATCAGCTCATTCAACTGTTTTTGATATTCAGCTTCATCTTTCATCAGTTCTTTGATCTTTTCCAGCTCGGCTTGAAGCTTATCGTATTTCTCAGCAATCTGTTGCTGATCCTGCGCTAGTTTATCCGTATCCGTATCGGCATCCGCGGTTTGCTCTTGAAGAGCTTTTTGCAGGCGTTCAGTCTCTTCGGATATCTGCAGGGCTTTTTGCACCGCTTGCTCTTGCTTGATGCTTTCCAAAAGGGCCAGGGTCTGCTCGATCTTTTCGGCAAAATCTTCCATGGAAAATTTGAAATCCTCCAAAGCTTTTTTTAGAGCTTCTGGATTCACATTTTCCATAGCCTGTTCCAGTTTCTGCATCGCATCCAGCATCTCTTGGGTTGCAATCTCTTGCATCAGCTCCTGAATCTTCATCATTTTTTGAAGTGTATCCTGCGAAAGCGTGCTGTTGGCTTGCATCTTGTCGATCAGTTCCTGGTAGCTCTGTGCTACGTTTTCCACCTGCTCGCCCAGCTCTTCCTGTTTGGCTATGATGTCTTCCAGTTCTTTTTTATCTTCCCAAGCCAGCTCCGGATCCTTCAGCAATTCACGTCGTTTTTGCTCAAATCTTTCTTGCAATTTCTCGCTTTCGCTCAAGCTACTGCTTAGTTCGTCTTTCTTGATCTCTTCCTGTTCTTCGATCTCGGCGTAGATTTCTTCTATCGAAGGAAATCTTGCCCGATAGCGATTACTAATCCCCCTTTGAGGCTGGGGAGAATTGTCGTAAATCTCTGCCCAATAGCTTACCACATCTCCGGGAAATAGATCAAGATCCTGCATATTCCACAGATAATCCCTATTCAGCATCTTACCGGCGATCAAGCTTTGCACATTGATGCTCCTCACGGAATCCGCATTTACCTGATATTGCAAATTGCAATTTGCCAGACCAAAATCGTCATCCGCGCTGATGATGAGTGGCAACATCAAATTTTGGTTCAATGTAATGTCCTCTCCGGGAAACACGATGCGAATCTGAGGCGGATCATCCGGCAATATTCTGATGCTCTTCTCTTCCGGGCGGGATTTACGCCCCAAAGTGTCTTCCAGCTCCAAATACCAACTGCGTGGAACTTGCGCCACTATTCTGGCGATGTAGTCTAGAGAATCTACGCGGACCAGCTCTTGCCGGCTTGCATCCTCATACACCATCGTGGCGCTTTTCAGAGGGATATTGGAACTCACCCGCAGATGCACCAGAGTGCCTTTATAAGCTTCAATATTACCGTAGCTGAGGCTGTCTGTATATGAAGGCAGCGCAGTGTATTCAGGATAATTGTATGTTAGCTCCCACTTCTTCACGATGGGCTCATCCAGCACGCGTATCTTATAGATTGGGCTTTTACTGATCTCATTCTCAGCATAATATTCTATGCTCTGCTCCAATCGGGGAAACAAATAACTGTTCTGGCTTAATGCAAGCTCCCTCCAGTTTTCCCCTACCCGGTAGTATAAACGGCTCTTTAATCTGGCATCAGCATCTACGATGCGGATCAAAAGCGGTTGATGCTTTCCAATCGTGATATCTCCCGGGCTGAGAACGATATTCTCGTTGTAAATAATCCTGGGGGCGCGGTTGCTGTAAAACTGCTTGAATGCAAGCCCAAAATCTGCTGCAGATAATAGCCAGAAACCAAACACCATCATCAAAAACAGCACCATAGTGATCAGCAGAATTCCGGAAAAAGGTTTGGGGATACTGTAGCTATTTTCTTTAAGACGCTCCCTTGCGGATACAAGCAATGCCTTACTGATGGGATTTTCCTTATCCTTGATCTGCAATTCCAGAGCATTCTGATACAGATCATCCCCCGCTTTGTGCATCCGATCCAGATAGCGGGCAGTAAGTTTGTAGTCCCAAAGCTTGCGCCAAGCCTGAAGGATGATGTATAATATTCCCAAAGCCATGCCAATCCTGATCGCCAGATTTGCATAGATTAATGCCGGGGAATATGCCCCCAATAGCAGCCACAATACAAAATAAAGATGCAAAGCAAACACAAAAAGCACGATACTGCCGGATATGGCGCGCAGTGCGATGCCAAAATTGATTCTGTTCTTGTACTTGCTCAATAAGGCTTTGTATTCTTGCATTCTTTCTCCCTGTATAATAAGGATACACAAATTACAGGGCTGATGCTGTCAAGGCAAAAACAAATTTCACATCCCCCCGTTTTTCAAACATG
>CAZJJH010000012.1:0-13668 GCA_964546265.1 uncultured Candidatus Cloacimonadota bacterium | reverse complement strand
ATCGTGTAAACGTGTGAGCGTTTCTAGGGTTCGAATCCCTACATCTCCGCCACTCTTTTTTTGGGGCAGTCAGGTCTGTTCAGTTTTTTCTACACAGTGCTTAGTTTCAAAAACTATGCCCTCAAATTTTCACTCTTTATTAAGGAGGCTCGTATGAGCACCAAGAAAATCATTTTAATAATAGTAATCGTCCTTTTTGTGCTTGTGGCGATTTCATTTTGGACTGGCAGACAGATGAGCAAGCTGGGCTTAGGTGCCCCGTCTGCCACGGGAATCAGCTCCGAAAGCTGGCTTCACCTCAATCCGGGCGCATACATTCCGGAATATAGCGAGATCCTGCCCTTCAATTTCCTGGGCAATCAGGAAATGAACAGCATGCAAGGCATGGTTGCCAAGATCCGCGCTGCCAAGGATGATAAACGCATCCAGGGAATACTTTTGGAGCCGCGGTATGTGCAGATATCCTACGCCACTTTGAACGAAATTGGCAATGCCCTTACAGAGTTCAAGGAAAGCGGTAAACCGATCCTGGCATATGGCGATATGATGACCCAGGGAGATTATCTTTTGGCATCTTTCGCGGATGAGATCTATATGGATCCCTCGGCTTCCGCAGCCTTGATGCTTAGCGGAGTAGCCTCGGACATCACTTTTTACAAAAACATGTTTGATAAGATCGGCGTGAAGATGCACATCATCCAATCCGGCGAATTCAAAGGTGCGGGTGAGCCATACAGCCAGACCTCTCTTTCGGAAGGCACCCGGGCAAACATCGCGGAAGCGCTCTCAGACCGCTTTGATCTGATGGTTGCCAACATAGCCGAACACAGAGGCATTACTACGGACGACGTCCTTGCCGTTTTCAACGGACGTGATGATTACTTCATCTCCGCTACCCAGGCGGAACAAATGCGGCTGATAGACAAGGCTGAATCCAGATCTGCTTTGATGGAAAAATATGCGATTGAGGATGAGGATCTGGTAAAGATAAAATCTTACCCCGCAGATACTGAGGCATATAAGGGCGATTTAGTAGCGGTGGTATATCTGGAAGGAGAAATCATGAATGCTCCCGGTTCCTTCAGCCAGAGCATTATATCTCATTCCAAAGTGCGCAACATAGTGAAAAACATTGAGGAAAACTCCAGTGTAAAAGCTGTGGTAGTAAGGGTAAACAGTCCCGGCGGAAGCGCGCTGGAAAGCGAATACATCTATCGGGAACTCGCTGCCTTGAACCAGAAGATACCCATCGTGATTTCCATGGGCGGCACTGCTGCCTCCGGAGGCTACTATATATCCTGCGCAGGCAGATACGTAGTGGCAGATCCGGGAACCATCACCGGTTCCATCGGCGTGATCATGATGTTGCCCGAGCTAAGCGGGCTGAGCAAGAAAGTGGGCATCAATTCTCAAACCATCAAGTATGGCAAATGGGCTGGAACTTTGAACCCCATGCAGCCATATTCTCCGGAACTGATTGCCTCTTTGAAACGCAATTCCACCGAAACTTACGACGAATTTAAAGCCCGCGTGATGACTGCCAGAAATATCAGCCCGGACAAGATAAACAGCATTGCCGAGGGCAGAATCTACAGCGCAGAGGACGCGCTGGCTTTGAACCTTGTGGACGAAGTGGGTTCACTCGATACCGCAATCCTGAAAGCCGCAGAGCTGGCAGGAATACAGGACTATCAGGCCCGGAATTTCCCGCGCAAGAAAAGCATCCTGGAGATATTGAAAGACACAGATTTCATGAATATGCAAAATGCCAGATTGCTCCTGAATACCAAATGGAATCCGGCAGAACTGGCTGAGCAGATGCTGGAAAACATGGAACCTTACAGCTGGCAGTATCTGATGCCATATCGAGTAGATTAATATGCGCAAAGACACAACCAATACAGAAATCATCGTAAATGTGCATCCTCTGGAAAAGAGGGTCGCCATTTTAGAAGACAACCGACTCGTAGAACTATTTGTGGAGCGCAAAGACCGCCAAAACCCGGTTGGCAACATCTATAAAGGCATCGTAAAAGATGTCTTGCCGGGAATGGGCGCAGCATTCATAGAGATTGGACTGGAGCGTACCGCGTTCTTACATTATAGCGATATCGTGCTGGATTTTTTGGAAATATATGAGGATGAAAAGCCCCGCAAACGCCCCAACCCTTCCGATAGCTCCCAAATCGGCAAGCTCTTAAAACCGGGACAGGAGATCGTGGTGCAAGTGCACAAAGGTCCCATCGGCAGTAAAGGTGCCAGGCTTACCGGGCAGATCTCTATCCCGGGGAAATATCTGGTGCTGTTTCCCAATAAGAACAAAATTGCCATCTCCCGCAAGATCTATTCTCAGGGCGAGCGCAGCAGGATCCGCAATATCCTCAGTGAGATTAAAGACCCCGCTTATGGCCTGATTGTGCGCACCGAAGCCGATGGAACTGATGAAGATGACATCCGCAACGAATACAAGGCACTTGCCAAGACCTGGCGCTTGATCGAAAAGCAATTGCAATATGCCAAAGCTCCGGTTTGCGTATTTGAAGAAAACGCGCTGGAGAATTTCCTGATCCGGGATCTCTTTGGCGAGCATGTGGACCGCCTGGTAATCGATGATAAGGGCTTTTATAAGAGCATAATAGGTCAGCTGGAAGATATTTCGGCGGATCTTATTCCCTCGGTGGAACTCTACAAAGAAGACAGCCCCATTTTTGACGCTTGGGCCATAGAAAAAAAGATCGAGACCATTTTTCACAGCCGTATATATCTGCCCAGCGGAGGCAATATCAAGATCGAACAGACCGAAGCTTTGGTGGCGATCGACATCAACACCGGCAGTTTCACCGGGAAAAGTCATTACGACGAAACAGTGCGCAAGACCAATATTGAAGCGGCCGCAGAATCAGCCCGGCAGATCCGTTTGCGCGATCTCTCCGGTGTGATCGTGATTGATTTTATCGATATGTACGATGATAAGTTTAAAGCCGAAGTGCTGGATGTTTTGCGTAAAGGTCTGAAACGGGACAGAGCCAAGAACAAGGTGTATCCCTTCACGGATCTGGGCATGGTGGAAGTTACACGCAAACGCATGCGCGCCACCATCATGGCAAATTTCTCCGAGCCATGTCCATTCTGCAATGGCAGCGGCAGGATCATCAGCAAAGATGCGGTTACCATGAGGATCTACCGCTGGCTTGTAAGAAGCGAATATTTTATCCGCAACAAGCATTTACGCATCTTGGTGCATACTGATCTGTTGAACCATCTGAAGCTGCATAACGAAGATTTCATCAGCTATCGGGATCAGATCGAATTTGCCGAGGACAACTCCATCAGGGTAGATCAATTCAAGGTTCTAAGCTTACCCGGGATGGAAGATGTAACTTCAAAATATTCCTGAAGCGAATCGTATTAAAAATTGCCACAAGAACCCGGTTAGATCCGGGTTCTTTGGTTTAAAAGTGGATTTTTGCCTATCAGCCTCGCCATATCTGACATAACTATGCCAGGCTGGCTTTGTTCCCGGAACCAATCCCAATACTTCAGCGGGAGATCAGGCTGCTTTTAAGCTTGGATACAGCTGTGACGGTAGCAGCATCCAGCGATGAAATCTTGTTAATGTCGGGTTGAAGGCATAGCCGGGAATCGGGGGAGGGTCTGATATTAGCTACTCTATCTCAGAGCGTAAAGAGCATATTGAGATATTTTGCGGTAAGCTGTAAGTTCAAGGCATGAAATATCTTAGCAGCAAGTTCAGGATTTTTCTCCAGAAGCGCACAAAAATCAGCATAGGGAAAGATCTCTGCCTGAACTTCGGTAAGAGCGACCACGTTGGCGGTGCGTCTGGAAGGGATGATAAAATTCATCTCTCCGATCAGGCTGCCCTCGTGCAATCTGGCAATCTCGGTGATTACTGCGTTGGTGTCTTCGATCTGAACCGAGACGGAGCCTTCTTTGATGCACAATACGTCCCGGTTACGTTCGCCGATGCGGATGATGGTTTCGTGAGCCATATATTCCTGAATCCGGCTGATGCTGGTGAGCGCGTTCGTCTCCTGCTCATCGAGCAACAAGAAAAGGGGGTGATCTTTATAAGTATCAATCATTTGTAGAATCCAGATGAGTTAGTTTAACCGTTTTGAGGCAAAGTCCATCGTTGATTGCCGCAAGAATTTTGGCACGGATGGTGGGTGTTTGAATCTGCCGGAACTTATCAAAAGGAAACAGGTAAACAAGGGCATCTGTAACCGCCAGAAGTCGATATGGGAGATCATGCTCTGCGAACAGGGCAGCTTCGAAATCCATCTCTCCCTCGGAGAGTTCGCCCAAATGCTTGCCATGAGCTGAGATCCGTTCCAGGCGACCTTGATCCAGCAGGATTATTGAACATATATCTGCTGGTTTCAGCCAATCCCCGGTTTTTAACTGCCGTTTGTGGCAAACTGGCATTACTTCTGCCATTTCACTATCGTTCAGATACTTGAAGAGATCGTAATCTCGCAGACGCACATAGATGTTCATCAGAAATATTCCATCATCCGGATCAGGGTAAGGAGGCCAAAGATGCCGATAAAGGCGATCAGGACTATCAGATTTAGCCACAGAGTATCAAACTCCCAGTGGGCGATTCTGCTTTTGTAGCTCAGGAAGGTGTTGCGCCCTGTGCGGCTGTAACGTCCCTGTGCGGTGTTTACCATGATCGTACTTAGTTTATTGCTATAGCGTTCCGGCAAATGCCGGCTGAGATAAACATCCAATTCATCTGCCATAGCCATATGCAGATCCGGGCTTAGCTTGCCCTGGGCTTTGATCTTGTCGTACCTGCGATGATGTGCATTTTGATGCAACTGTCTGTCGTTGAGGCGCACACTGCCGATCACAATCCCCTCGAAAAGCCAGCGGGAGGGGATCAACTGGCAGAATTCGGGAATTTGGGCATCGCGGTTTATCTTGAGCTTCGGGTTCATAAATTGGAACTCTATCACTGCGCCGGAGAACATGATCTGGGGGATTATCACCAAGGGAAGGATATTGATCACTGCTGCGCGGTCTCGAATCAGGCTCGAGCATAGCAGCCCCATGCTGTATCCACACATTCCCGCCAGAAGGTAGAAGCCAAACTTTGGGATCAAAAAGCCGCGCATTCCCAGGATCAACATAGCGAAGAGGTAAAAGAGGGCTGCTTGCACGGAGGTCATAATAAATAGCACCAGATGTTTGGCGCTTAACTGCCAAAACGCGGCGATTCTCATCTTCATCTCTCGCTTGATGATCCGCTTCTCGCTAAGGATGTCATCAATGCTATTTGCCAACCCGATGAAGATGAAGATGATGATCGCGATGAAATCGAAGAGCATGGCGTTCTGATTGTTATAATAGCTGTAGGGAAGATCGTTTCCTGTGCTGCGGAGGACAAAGGCTGTGATGATTGCCAGTAATGGACTTGCCAAAAGGGTCATGATCAGGTTCAGATGGCTGCGGCGTTTATTCAAAAAGCTACGCTTGATCAAAAGTCCCAGGTTCCTGAGCGCTTGACTGAAGGCGGTTTGCTTATTCACTTCATTCAGGTTCGTTTCCTTGGGAGAGCTGATCGGTTCCATCGCTCTTAAGAAGCTATAATCTCTATACTTCTGATCCCAATATTCCGGAGGGAATCTGCGCACACCATTGGGATTGCGAAACTCTACGAGATCGAAGAAAAACTCCGGCATCATCAGCTGGCGTTTCTGTTTCAGACCGGAATCCGCTACCAGGCTCTGCTCTTCATTGAAGTAATCAAAAGCCTTATTCGCCTCGCCAAAGAAGATCTGCACGCCGCCTTTATCCAGAAGCAGAACGTTATCAAATCCGGCAAAGATACCGGCATTGGGCTGGTGGATGGTGCTCAGGATTATTTTTCCCTGATCCCGGAGCTCTGCCAGCAAGTCCATAATGCCTTCGGAATCTTTGGAAGAAAGCCCGCTTGTAGGTTCATCCAAAATCAGGATGGCGGGTCCCATCACCAGTTCCAGAGCAATGTTCAATCTTCTTCTCTGACCGCCGCTGAGCTTTTTATTGTTTACATCTCCAACGATCATATCTCTTTGTTCGTAGAGATTTACACTTCTAAGCAGGTTTTCGATGCGGCTGCGGATCTCGGCAGGATCCTTTAGTTTGGGTAGAGTTAGCTTCAGTTTGTAATAGAGATTTTCGTAAACGCTAAGATTGGCAAATAGTAGGTCGTCTTGGGGCACGTAGCCGATGAAGGGCTGGAAAAATCCGTAGTGGCGCAGGAAATCTATGCCATCAATCTGGATGATGGCTTTTTCTGCTTTCAATTCACCCAGAAGCACCTGAAGCAGAGTGGTTTTGCCACTTCCTGAGGGACCCATGATGGCAGTGAGTGAGCCTTGGTGTAGAGTAAAAGAGATGCCGTTTAGCGCGGTGTTTCCTTCCTTGAAGTGGTGAATGAGATCACTTACCCGGTACTCTTGGATTTGCATTGGAATCTCGATCAGCTCGCAATAGCGATTCACAATGAAGTTTCTGCCCAAAATGCTGATTACATCGCTATTTAGCTTAAATGGCGCGTCCTCTTGCAATGGTTGTTTATTGAGCCTGACATCGGCTTTTTGCAGGGATTGAATCTTCCAGGCATTCCCAGCTCTGAAGATATGTAAGATGCTGTGGAATCGCTTTTGTGGGCTTATGCAAACTCCGTTTTTGCCGGTTTCGATGTAATATTCATCCTGAAGGATTTCTTCATAGTCTTTGCAGCTTTTACTTGCCAGATATTCGCTCAGGGAGCCGATGTGCGGCAATTCTCTGTAGATATACCAGATGTCTTTGTGTTCCAATTCCCAGGAGTCCGTTTTGAGGCGTTCACCCGGCTTGATTAGGTGAAACATCTCCCCGTTCAGCTCATAGCTTTTGGTGGCACTGAGGATGCTGATCCTGACATTTGAGGCATTGCGTACCAGCAGTAAGTTGTCGATCATAACAAAGTGGAGCTTCAGATCTGCCTTAAAGCTTCCGGGCTCTTTGCCCCAGATCATGGAATTGCGGATAATCGCTGCGGGGCTGTCCGTAATCTCCAAGGGGAGGCTGATACGGCGGGCTTTGGCTTCAAAGATGTCGTAAACTTCATCCAGCAGGTTTACGTCCAGCCTCAAAAGGTCTGCCAGCTCCACTACTTCGATGGAGCCCAGGACATGGATTTTGTTTCTTTCATGAAAAGCCAGCGTGACCAGATTCAGGATTATCTTGAGCCTGTCTGCGGGGCAGAGCAGATGGTTAAGATGGTTTGCGGCTTCTCTTACTTGCTTCACACTGGTGCGTGCTTCTTCGATCTGATAGAGAGGAATGTGGTTGCCAAACATGCTGCGTAAAAGGTGGTCGATAAAAGCGATTTCTTTGCCCTGATGCCGTGCGCTGCGCGCCATGTAGACATACAAAGAAACCACGCTGGCCAGGAGCTCAGCGGTCTCCCGTTCTTGCTTTAAAGATCTTTCTTTTTTAAACAGCCTCATCGCTCAATATCACTGTCCTTGTTTTTTTGCCCAAGCCAATATGTATGTGATGCTTCTCAAGAAGCGTGGATTATCAGGGGTCGCAATCCTGTGGTATCTGCCTTTTCAGCTCTTGCAGTAAATCCTCTTTGCTGATTTTTGTGGGCTTGTATTGCAGGCAAAAGCCCTTACGGCTGTCTTCCAATACCACCAGCCGGTCAGCTTCGTTCTCGGCAAGCACCAGATGCGCCGGCTCCGGAGAATCAAAACCTTTCAGGTTCAGGGAGATGGCCTCTGCACAGGGAATGATGTTTTTTACCAAGGCCCAAGTGGAGTGTGAGATCAGAATCTGATCCTCCGGAGCTTGTTCCTGGATGCGGGAAGCAAGGTTTACCGGAGAGCCGATGATGGTGTAATCCAGGCGCTCACTAGAGCCGAAATTTCCCACAGAGACATAACCGGTGGCAATTCCCATGCGCACCCTCAAGGGATTGGCATAGCCGAGATCAAACCAGTATTTGCGCAATTCCTTCAATCTGGAGCGCATTCTTAAAGCCATTTTCACGCAGCGCAAAGCGTGGTCCTCATCACTGGTAAAATCCGGATCACCAAAGAAAACCATAATGGCATCGCCGATAAACTTATCCAGGGTGCCGCCATATTGGTTGATGATGTTGGTCATTTCTTCCAGATATGAATTCAGGAAGGTGGAAAGAGTCTCGCCTTCCATTTCGCGGCTGTGGTGAGTAAAGCCCACAATATCGGAGTAGAAGATGCTTAGCTTCACGCGGCGGGTTTTATTGATCTCCACCATTTCCTGGCCGGATGTTATTTTCTTGAAGATCGGGGGAGATACATAGCGCTTTAGCTTCAGCTTCAGTTCATTCAAGCGAGCCAGGGATTTGTCGCTGCGGCGGGTGAGCTTGCTGAGTTCACGCAGTAAGCCGGCATAGGACTGGAGCAGATGTTCATACTCTGCTTTGGGGATGGCATCCTCCGGACAGCTTTCCAAGAGCTTGCGCGAACACTCCAGCAGCTCGTGTTCCCGAAAGAAAAGCTCTTTTTCGCCTACATTATCCATTATTCTATTCTTCGCGTTCCAGGATGGAGTATGGCAATGTGCAGTCCTCCATCATTTCTTCCCATTCCTCTTGTTTATCCGTATCACCCGGATATATGAACCATATTATCTTTACATCATGGCCAAATTCGTGCGCGCTCTGGATTGTGTTGATAAGCTCGCGGTACATGATACGGCTGGAAGTGCTCATCATCTCCAGTCCAATACTTACTTTCAGGCTGCGTTTGCCCTGCCCGAAATAATCCTGAAGCGCATTAAGTAGAGGCATGTAGATATCCACGGCATTTTCCGGCCAGGATTCGCCTTCTATGCTTAGGGTGCCACCGGAGGGGTCAAAGATAATCTCTGGGGAGTATTTTGTAGCTTCTATATACAGTTTATCCATGTTAATCCTCCACATTCACAAAGATCTTCAGCTCAAAGAATACCCTGTCTTTATCGGCATCAGAAAAGGAAAAGGATATAGGGCGTCCGCTTTTTCGGGCTACTTCATATAAGCCCAATCCGGCGCTGCCATCGGGGCTGATCGCGCCCGTCTTTAGCTGGGTGCTGTAACGCTGTTTCAGTTCTTCTTTGCTAAGAGAATTGATCTGCTCCAAACGCAGGCGGATGTCCTGAGCTTCGGTTTTGCTTACGAGGTTCCCGGAGAAGATGGCAAATTCATTTTCAGGAGTTTTGCTGATGCCGATCAGCCCTATCCCCGCGCTTTTCTTCTGATTGTCCAGAATGGTTTTTTCGGAGGAGTATTTCAGGATGTTGTGGGCAGCTTCCACTAAAACGGCAAACACTTTGCGCACAACCTTGGCATCGCAATCCTCGCGGTGGAGCTTTTCTTTAATGCTGTCTCCCAGTGAGATCAGGATATCCTGGGTAATCGGACCTTTGTATGAAAACTGGATTTGGTTGTCTTGCATAAGCTTATAAATGCTGTAGACGCCAATGTTGCTGTGTTCCATAATACCTTCTTTCGTAGAATGATCTATGAATGCTATCTGCACTCCTGAACTATTCTTGTCAAGGACTAATCGGTCAAACTACAATTGAAAGGTACGGGGATGCCAGTGTCTTAGGGCATCTTCCCGTCAAATACATTTTGCATGAAACGGGGGATAAGCTCCAATTCGGCGGCAAATTCTGCTCCGCTGAAACCGGAGATATCTTCATACGCTATTGTAGATAAATAGTATTGCAATATCTTTCCGGAAAGAGGCAAATAGCTCCAATGCCAAGGCTCATAGGCGTGTCCGCCAGTCCTGTTTTTGGTATACACCATGCCAAAGCCAAAACGTTCGGCATTGTCATGGAGCCAGCGCGAGATATTCCTTCCCTGTCGGCTATTCCAAAATGCCAATTCCACCGAGCAGAAATCCACATCCGTGCCCCAGTGATGCCTCGAGGCGCCAGGCATGGCAGAGTAGATTAGGATCCGATCCAGGATTTCTTTTTGGGCAGAGGGACTGAGCAAGTGAAACTTGTTGGCGGAGTAACGCTTGATCTTGTTTTCCCAGATGCTTTTCTGCTTTTCAAAATTGCGTGTGGCAGAAATTACGTTCAGATAGATACCTTCTTCTCCCGCGGCTGAAACCAAAGAATCCAGTGCAGCTTTTGCTTCTTTTTGCAGATACATCCCAGCATAAACGTTGTAGTTCTCTATCGGGCTAAAATCCGGATGGGTGGCGGGGTCGAACCTGCCGGTAAGAAACCATGCCGGGTAGGGGAGTGGTTCGGGCTCCGGCAGGGTTACCGCTCGGGCACAAGCTCCGCCGCTATCCACTGTGGATGAGAGTAATTGCAAGAGCAGAAGCAGGATAAAGCACAAAGATTTCAGGCGCAAGATCAGACCTCATCCTCTTCTTCTGGCTCCAGCACAAGCTCTTGATACTGCGGGCTTTCGGGCGAGGGCAATTCTTCTACCTTGCGCAGTTTCTTCTCGATCTGACGGCTGCGATGGCTGGCATTATCCAGTTCTTTGCCCACGTCGTCGATCTTTTTACGGGTTTTATCCAGCACCGCGCCAAACAAAGCAAATTGCTTTTTTACTTCCGCTAAAACCTTCCAGACTTCGCTGCTTTTCTTCTGAATGGCGAGTGTCTTGAAGCCTACCTGCAAACTGTTGAGCAGGGCGGAAATGGTGGTGGGACCACAGAGAATCACGTTGTACTCTCGCATGATCTGTTCAAAGAGCCCGGGGATGCGAAGTACTTCTCCATAGAGGCTTTCAAAGGGTAGAAAGAGTAGGGCAAAATCGGTGGTAACAGGGGGGTTGATATATTTATCCCGGATATCTCTGGCACAGCCCTTGATGCGCGCAACGATGGCCTTTTGGTGGTTGCTGATCTCGGTGATGTTTCCCAGTTCATAGGCTTCTACCAGCTTGTGGTAATCCTCGATGGGGAACTTTGCGTCTATGGGCAGATATACCCGGTTCTCGCCGCCATCGGCTCCCGGAAGAGCGATGGCAAACTCTACCACTGCTTCCCGGCGATTATTGGGCTTGAAATTCTTTTCATATTGGTCTAAAGTGAGTAGCTCCTCCAGGATATTTTCGAGCTGCAGTTCACCCAATACACCGCGAGGTTTTACCCCGATCAGTGCTTTCTTGAGATCCCCCACTCCGGTGGCGAGAGTGCGCATTTCACCCAGGCCTTTGTGTACTTCCTCCAGACGTTTGCTTACCTGGTCGAAGGATTCTCCCAAGCGTTTCTCGAGGGTGGCATGAAGTTTTTCATCCACGGTCTTGCGCATTTCTTCCAGCTTGGTTTCGTTTCCGCTGCGGATGTTTTCCAGGCGCTCCTCGATGCTTTTCTTTAGCTTATCGCTTTGATCAAAGCTGGCGGAGCTGAGTTCGGAAAGCTTTCGGCTCAGGCTTTCGGAAAGCTTGCTAAGGGAGGTGCTTAGTTCTTCACGGTTCTTACTGGCGTCTTCATTCATTTGTTTATTCAGGGCGGAAAGGGTTGCGCTTAGCTCCGCGCGGGAGTCTGAAGCTACTTTCAATTGACTGTCGTTGGCGTTTTTCAGTTGGTTGGCAAGCTCAATTCTATTGTCGGAGTTCATCTTGACTATTTCGTGGCGCAAGGAGACGGAATCTTCCTTTTGAGTGCGGGTAAGCATTTCCAACTCGCCCTTCAGCCGGATGAGTTCTTCTGTGTTATCCGGGGATTTACGCTTAAGTATGATCAGGATTAATATAAAGCTTAAAATGCTGATGCCTAATACGATATATTCCATGAAACTCCTCCTTGAAAGATGCTTTGGATGCCCTGATTGAACTTATTTTTTAGGCTTAGAGAATCAGGCTCCTCCCCGAAGAGAGGAGCCTGGAGATAGGACTAATCAAGTTCGGGATACAGCGGGAATTTGGCAGTAAGATTACGTACTTCTGCCTTTATCTTTGCCAATTCTTCTTCGTTTTCAAAGTTGTCGCGCACTTTCCGGATCAGTCCGGCGATGATTTTCATTTCTGTCTTGCCCATACCGCGGGTGGTGACGGAAGGAGTTCCCAAGCGGATACCGGATGCCACAAATGGGCTGCGGGTGTCGAAGGGAACAGTATTCTTATTGGCAGTGATGCCGGCTTTGTCTAGCGCTTCTTCCATCTTTTTGCCGCTGGGACCGCCCTTTTCTTCGGGACCCAGATCGATAAGCATGAGGTGAGTATCCGTACCGTCCGAGACCAGATCAAAGCCTTCTTCCTTGAGGGCGTTTGCCAGAGCGGAAGCATTTTCCACGACCTTTGTCATGTAGGCTTTGAATTCCGGTTGCAGGGCTTCTTTGAAAGCCACAGCTTTTCCCGCTATAGCGTGCATCAGGGGGCCGCCTTGAATGCCGGGGAATACCTTGCCATCTATGGCTTTGGCATATTCCTCCTTGCAGAGAATGAGACCGGCTCTGGGGCCGCGCAGAGTTTTATGGGTAGTGGATGTAACTACATCCGCATAGGGAACCGGGTTTTCGTGCAAGCCAGCGGCAACCAGACCCGCAATGTGTGCCATATCCACCATGAATTTTGCGCCCACCATATCGGCGATTTCCCGGAAGCGGGCAAAATCGATCTTGCGGGGATACGCAGAGGCTCCGGTGAGAATCATTTTGGGATTATGTTCTTTGGCGAGGCGTTCAATTTCGTCGTAATCGAACTGCTTGGTATCTTTATTGACGGTGTAGTGAATGATGTTGTAGAGCTCTCCGCTGAAAGAAAGCGGATGTCCATGAGTGAGGTGTCCGCCGTGTGCCAGTTCGAGTGTAAGCACTGTATCGCCGGGATTTACCAGGGCAAAATATGCTGCCATATTTGCCTGTGATCCGCTGTGGGGCTGCACGTTAGCGTGTTCTGCGCCAAAAAGCTCTTTGGCTCGTTCGATGGCGAGCTGTTCCACAACGTCGATATACTCGCAGCCGCCGTAGTAGCGTCCATAGAGATTATAATTGATTTTCCCGGTTTTTTTGCTCCACCGGTAAGGATAGCCTTCCGCATATTTATTGGTCAGTATGCTTCCCTGAGCTTCCATAACTGCCAGAGAGGTAAAGTTTTCGCTGGCGATGAGCTCTAAGTTCTCCTGTTGCCGGCTTAGCTCTTTTGAGATGGCGGCAAATACTTCGGGATCCTGTTTTTGGATGTGTTTCACTTCCGTTCTCCTTGATGTATTTTATTGATTCTATTTAAGTGTCTGCCCCCGTCGAAGGGGGTTTCCAGCCATGCTTTCACTATTTCGATGGCGTAGGCGGTGGCAGTGAATCTGCCTGCCAGAACCAATACATTGGCGTTGTTATGCATACGTGAAAGGCGTGCCACATCGGTAATGGAGCAAAGTGCAGCACGGATACCGGGCACCTTGTTTGCCGTAATGCTCATGCCTATTCCGCTGCCGCAGATGAGGATACCAAATTCGCATTCCCCTTCGGCTACGGCCTGGGCGGCGGGGAAACCGCTATCCGGGTAATCCATACTACTTTCGCTATCGGCACCAAAATCCAGAAATTCATGTTCGGGGAATGCGCGGATGAGCTCTTCTTTGAGCTTGTATCCGGCGTGGTCGCTGGCTATTGCCAATTTCATGAAGCCTCCGCCATCAGACAACTGAGGGCTATGCAATAATATTTGGA
>CAZJJH010000011.1:0-14726 GCA_964546265.1 uncultured Candidatus Cloacimonadota bacterium | reverse complement strand
CACAGTCTAAAACCAGTCCGCTATAACTCCCCACCAATAAAAGCCTTATCCCCTGCACTTTCCCTTGCTGAATAAATTCTATTGGGCAGATATTGTGTTCCGGCTTAAACTATGCGCATGGAGTAAGATTATGGAAAACATGCGATGCACCAAGGTATTAGTCGAGTTTGGTTCCAATGCAGTGAAGGTTCTTGCTGCTTCCAAGAGTGATCCTCATGAGTATGTGTCTTACCGATTTCCCCTGCGTCTTGCCGCGGAGCTGGACAGCTTTGGAAATATGCGCCCCGCCGCCATCAATGATATACTGATGAGTATTCAAAAGGTGAAGCATCAATTCCCCCATGCCAAAGAAATCAGGTTGGTGGGCACAAGCGCTTTACGCCGGGCAAAGAACAGCGAGGATATCGCAAAAGAGATCCTGAAGAAACACAAGCTGAAACTGAAGATTCTGTCCGAAGAAGAGGAAGCTCTGGCTGTTTATTATGGAGTTAAGGACCTTATCCCCGCCGGAAAGCGAGCAGTATGCTTCGATGTCGGGGGAGGCAGCACTGAGATTGTAAGGGTCTGGGGAAAACGGCTTGAACGCGTTCACAGCTTCCCTTTGGGAGCAGTTAGGCTTAGCGCCAGCCACATCAACAAATACCCCCTTAGCAATTGTACCATGATGCAGCTTGAGCAGGATATCGAGAAAGGTCTACGCTTCAATAGCCCCAAGAGCTGCAACGTCATCGGCACCGGTGGAGCCGTTCATACCTGCGCAATGGTGGCCCTCAGCAATAAAAAGGTCCAGACGGACGACATAAACGGCTTTCGTCTGTTCAAAAGCGAGCTGATTCGCCAATTGGAAAGCTTCCGCAACAAACGTGTCAGCGCCATTGCCAAAGTGCCCGGAATGGATCCCGCAAGAGCGGATATCATCATCCCCGCAATCCTGATCATGATCAAGATTCTGGACAAAACCGGACAGCCATATCTGATTGCCACCGACAGAGGGGTGCGCCACGGCATTTGGAACCAATAAAAAAAAGATCCCGCAATTTCTTGCGGAATCTATACCTACGATTACCACGAAGCAAGCCGATGGTGGTCTAGAATGCTCAGCGCCAGGAACCTACAATACCCTCCTGTTGCCTTGTGAAAAACCACAATGCCCCCAGCCTACAGATCCTGCACTCTGCCTTGTCCCTTGCCCTTTGCCAAAGATCCCAGAGCCCTCCGAAGCTCTATCAAGATGCCCAGCCGCCTAAAGCTGCTCATCTTTGAGGATGCCCCCGGCCTACAGATCCTAAAAGCTTCTCCGAAAAGCCCTTTGCCTAATTTCCCTGTGCCCGGTTTTAAGAATCAGCCTAAAGACCCTTGCCCAACCGGACATGCCAATATATAATGCAGTTTTGGTTCCAGCATTCCAATTCTGGTTAAGTAGCTGTAATATATAGCAATAGCGGGAAAAGTCACAAAAGGGGAAGTGGTAAAAAATACCACGCGTTAAGCGTGGTTTAAGGCATAATGTGGTAGAATTGATTGTTATTTACGGTCGATATCTATGCCTAGAGAACTGATCTTTTTCGCCAGATTGCTCTTATCCATCTGAAGGTAAAGCGCTGCCTGAGAGATATTTCCGCCATGAGCCAACAGAACGCTTTCCAGGTAGTTCCGTTCAAATTGGCGTACTGTTTCGCGGAAGGATGCCGGCGCTTCTCCCTCTTCTTGTTGATTTGTGGTAAAATCTACCACGCCCAGCGCTTCAGTTTTAGAAAAGACGACCGCTCGCTCCACGCAGTTTTTCAGCTCGCGCACATTCCCCGGAAACTCCTGTTCCAGAAGCCAGGCTGCTCCGGCAGGAGATATGTTTTTTTGAGGAATCTGATTCCGGTTACAGAAACCATTCACAAAGTATTCTGCCAGAGTGATGATATCCTCCCGGCGTTTGCGCAAAGGGGGAATCTCGATATTGATAGTGCTGATGCGATAATACAGATCGCTGCGAAAAGTACCCTGATCGATCATTTGTGGGAGATCCTGATTGGATGCGCTGATGATTCGTGTGGATACTTTTTGTGCGTTCCCTCCCAGTTTCTGGATTTCTTGCTCTGAGATTACGCGTAGCAATTTAGCTTGCACTTCCATAGGCAATTCGCCGATTTCATCCAGAAATATGCTGCTGTTTTGGGCGAATTCGAAATATCCTTTGCGGGAAGCAACCGCCCCCGTAAAAGCTCCTTTTTCGTAGCCAAAAAGTTCTGCCTCAAAGAGTTCCCGGGGAATAGAGGCACAGTTTATGGTAACCATATTTTTAGCGCTAAGATCCGAAAGCCGATGAATCGCCGCCGCCGCCAGCTCCTTGCCCACCCCGGTTTCACCGCTTACCAATACCGGTGTATCAAATTTTGCTGCCTGGATAATGAGGTCAAACACCTTTTGCATCGGCTCACTGCTGCCCACCATCCCGATGGAAGAAAGCTGCAGATCCCGCATATTGCGTTGCATTATGATACCTTCTCTCAGGCGTGCCAGGCGGATCAGCAGATGTTCCTTGGCAATGGGTTTTTCGATAAAATCTGTAGCGCCATATTTGATGGCATTTACCGCGTCCGGGATGTGTCCTGAACCTGAAATCATGAGGATTGGCACATTGGGAAGACGCATGTGCAGCTCCTCCAGCATACCAAAGCCATCCTGCAAAGCAGGGAAGCACATATCCTGCATGATGAGATCGAAGCTGTGTTTGCCCAAAACTTCCTCAGCTTCTTCGATGGAAGATGCTGTATGAACCAGATAGCCCTCGCTTTTCAAAAGCCCTGAGGTCAATTTACAAAAGATCGTGTCGTCGTCCGCTATCAAAATGCGGATATCATTCATCGTGTTCTCCTTTTAGCCAGAAGGATACGGTGGTGCCTACTTTCTCCTCGCTTTGAATATCCATTGTTCCGCCCATGGAATCTATTATTTTGCGGGTTTCAGGGATGCCGATCCCCGTTCCGGATTGGTTTGTGGTAAAGAAAGGTTGCCAGATGTCTTCCATATATTTTGCCGGAATTCCTTTGCCGGTATCCTCGATCTCCACCAGAACGCTCAAGTTCCCACGCGGGCTTTTATGCCGGGGAAATTCCCGCACGCTGAGGTGCAAGGTTCCGCCCTGGGGCATTGCCTCTGTGGCATTATTTATGGTATTTACGATTGCTTCTTCAAAGCGAATGGGCTCGATCCTGGCATGAATGGATTTCAGCCCATAGTTACGGATCACTTTTACCCCGGGAGGCAGCTTGATCCCATTTATGGCATGTTCCACGGAGGGAATCACATCCTGAAGTTTGAGATGATAATCGTGCATTTCGGTAAAGCGCTGGAAGGCATGAGTAAATACTCTTACCTTTTCGATCTCGCTTTTTATGATTTCCACATACTCCTCCGCTTCCGGCGGTGCTGTTTTTTCCAGAGGATCCAAAGCCAGGATCACATTTGTGATATGCCGCCGCACATGATGCGAAAGTCTGCGGGCGATCTCTGCCCAGTGCAGAGTCTCGGATTCGATTTGTTCCGAACGCGGAAAGAGGATAATTGTATATTGCCCGCCGCTGCCGGGATTTTGGTAAATGAATACTTTCATGCTTTTCCCACAGATTTCCAGCTCCGTTTCCTCATCCTGGAGTCGCGCCTTTCGCATCTGAACTATTGCCTCCCAGATCTGGGGAAAAATCTCCTGCACCCGCTTCAGATTGGAATTAGGATTGTGTTCTATAGATAGAGCCACCGCAGTTTTATTGGCAAAGGTGATTTTACCATCTTTTTTCACCTGAATGAGTGCTTCAGCCATCCGGTTGAGCAGGTTGATTCCGGTATGCGTAGAAATCCTCAATCGATAGAACAGATATAGCGCAACAATCATTAGCAGAAGACATAGCCAAAGCGCTTTGGTCCGGATCAATCTGATGATAAAGCTGCTCAAAGGAATTGCTTGTAACCGATAGGTTACCAGGGTGTTATCCATGATAACCGCCACCAGGGGATAGTCTCCCGCGCTGTTCTCGATTATTTTGGTGCCAAATATTCTGCGGTTTTGCAAGGGTAAATTGATGCGGGTTAGTTCTTTTAACTTATGATCCAGAATAATAAGCTCGTTATCGTTGTTCAATGCCAACACTTCTTTTTTGCCGTTGCGGCGCAGGTCTTTGATATCCATGATGCGGCGCACATCGCTATCCACTTTGCCGGGTAATTCATTCAGATCCGTATCGTAGCAAACTATTCCCCGCCGGCTGTCCGAGATCAACAGTCTATAGCTGCTGGAGCTGTCCATTCTCTGCAGAAAATCCACTCCGCCTTTCTGCGTAAGGCTTTTTGGAACAAGCAGTTCCTTCTGACGGTAGAAGCGATTGTTCTTGTAAGAAAGCCTTAGGATGATATCTGAATCAGTGTTTTCGCCTCTGGTAGCCGCAACTGCAAAGATATCCGGCACATCGTCCTGATCCACATCCGCCACATTTACGATCAATGTGCCCAATCCATCAAAAACTTTATGCACGTTCTTAAGCTCGCCTCTGGCATTTATTACCACCAGATACCCGCCAAAATCGGTGATGCCGTTGATATCTACTTGATTATTGTTAAAAGCTTCGTTAGAGAGGATAAATTCCTTCTCCCCGTCTCTATCAAGATCCTCACAATAGAGCCGATTGAAAGAGCTGGGGCTGCGGAAAAACCACTTTTGTTTACCGCTTTCCCAATCGTAAACCATTAAGCCCCTGGGGTTTGAACTATAGCCATCCACAGCCCGGCACACCAGTTCCTGCTTGCCGTCACCATCGATATCTTCCAGCATCTCCGGAACCATCAAGGGATTCCATTTAAACACCTTCAGATCCATCAAATCATCGTTTCTTTTGTAGTCCTCAAAGCTTTTCATCTCTCGTTTCAAGGGCACTTGCCAGGTGTATTTTGCCCCGATCAAGCGGAGGGTTTCATCGTCGTTCATAGTGAAAAAGAGCCAATTTGCCCCATCGGTGGGATCTTTCAGCAGCACCGGAGTTCTGGGCAGATAGTCTGTCACATTGATCTGAGAAATACTTTTCCCATTTTGATTGGCAAGCAGCACAAAACCATGATTATCCTTGAAGTGAGTGGTTACCAGAATCTCTCTGCCGTCCCCCCTTAGATCCATGAGCGCGGCACTGGCGGCAGAATCCGGCCAACGCTGCATGTTTTCGTTTATCAGCTCATGGGTCTGAAAACCTTCGGTCAGATTACAGGAGCCAAAGCCAAAAAGAAGTAAAATATAAAATAGTAATCTCAGCTTCATCCTGAATTCCTTTTATTTAGTGATCAGGTAATGGAATCTTTCGTGCATTTCGAAGAGATCCATATAGATGTATCCTTGTTTGCCATGCTGCAGTCGGAAGTCCTGCCAGTTCAGGTTTTTGGAACACTCATCTCCTGCCAGCAGCAATGCCAGTGTAGCAGCATCCAGTGCGATCTGATATTTTCCGTTAAGGCTTTCGTCTGTTTGCATCTTCAGGGGATCGATAGCAATCTCCCGATAGCGCCGCTGCTTTTCCATCGGAAGCTTATAGCTCAGCATCAATTTTACCATGCCGGAAGAACTTAGCTCTGCATTACCATAATCCAGCTCCAGAAACAATGTTAGTTCCTGATTTGAATGCATATTCATCGGCTGCGTATCTGCCATACCGGTATTGCTTAAAAGCTTTAGCTCCGGGCTTGCCTCGCTTTCAGGCACAGTTCTATTGCCTATCAAACGGTAGCTTTTCAGCATGTCTGAACTTCCCGTCTCCAGCTTTATCTGCAGATCCTGCACGCTGATGCCGCCTGTAAACGCCTCCGTCTCATGCGTAAAGCTCAAATAATCTTCTTCCTTGCCTATGTAATGATATTCAGCCCCGCTCTGGCGTGAAAGCTGATAGAGATTCGGATCATTATAGAGCTTTCTGCCAATCCCCAAAATATAGCTGTGTGTGCCGCTTTTCACCATTTTGCTTAAGGATTGCGTGATGTAAGCAATAGAATTTGCCCCAAACACACCGTCCGTAAAGAACAGCAACTTCGTAGAGCCGGGATCATCCACCAGAGAGTGTGCAAGATCAAAGGCTGCTTCCAGATCCGCACTTCCGTCCGCCACGATGGATTCCGGCAGCCTCAGCCCTTCCTCCGAAAGCTTCGCAGAAAGCAGCAGATCTGGCTTTTGACCTGCCCGGATAACGCTGATTGAGGCAAATGGTGCGCCCATATTTAAGCTTTTATTGATGCTTTTTACAGCCAGTTCCAGCTTGTGACGGCTACCCATGCGACCGGATGTATCCAGGATCATTATGACATGCGGCAGGGGATGCTGACGCCGGGGAGCTTGCAGATTGATTCCTATCAGTTCCTTGTTCGCATTCAATGGATTATGAAGTTTTGCCACATTTATGTTAAGATCCTCAGCGCCTATGGCAGACGATATGCCTAGAGGAAACTTGTTCAATATCTCGTCGAAGCGGATTCCCGCCGGATTTGGCAGTAAGCCTTCTTCTGCCATGCTTAGCAGAAGGTCAAAATAAGCTGTATTGGCGCCGAAGCTGATATCTTGCATCGGCATCCGGGCGGGGCTGATAAAGCGGATGGATTCCACCGCCATATACTCCAGAGGCTGAACCTGCGGGATATAAGGCGCTACATATGCTCCACTCACCGGCATGGTCGGCATGGTCTCGCGGACAAAGCTATTGCTTCGCCTTCCGTTGCGGGGATCCGAAGCCACCGGGATTGCCATGCCATTTTCACCGGCAAGAGAGATATTGCAAAAACTGTTTCTGAAGGCGCTCACTTTAAGGCTGCGCTCTATGCTGTGGGACGCGTTACCAAAACTGAGCGTATAGTTCCCTGGCTCCAGATCCCGGATAGTATATTCACCCCGGGCACCGCTGTTTAACTCACGGATCTTTTCGCCATCTTTATACACCCATATTTTCACTTTGTCCAGCCCGGCATTGGCAGAGCCACGCACCACTCCGCCAATGTTTCCCAGTTCCCTTTGTTTTGCCTCGCTCTGAGATGGCAAAGCAATCCATAGGGCGAAAAACAGGCAGAGCACAAACCGTATTTTCGACATCGTATCCTCCCGCATTTACGCAAAAGCAAGTATTTCCACAAAAGCTAAAGCCGTCAAGGAAAAAGCTGATATGCAAAAAATTCGCTACCTCTGAACTGATGTTTTCCCTATAGGAGAACTCCTTTCTCCTCCCCGCCAGCTAATTGCTTCAGCGCAGCATTAGCTATGTTTCGTCCCCGGATACTGCTACCGCCACACCAGGATCCAGCGACAATATCCCGCCAAACTTGCGTTGAACTGCTTAGGGAGAGTGCGGGAGGGATGTTTTGTGCCAAAATCGAAAAAGGCTTGACTTATCTTTAGCTTTTTCAAACTTGCATTAGTAAGTAAAATAAGATCCGAGGTGGAAAGTGAGAGAAGTATTCATTGCCGGTAATTGGAAGATGAACAAGGGCTTAAACGAGGCAAAGAGCTTTGCTAAAGAGCTGGAAAAGGTATCTAAGGATTGGACTTTGGGAAACGTAGTGCCCGTTTTGGCTCCCGCTTACCCTTTCCTGGGAGTTCTTTCGCGAGATCTGGAAGGAAGCGGGGTGCGGGTGTGCGCGCAAGACGTAAGTGCTCATAAGGACGGTGCCTTCACCGGAGAAGTTTCCGCGAGCATGCTTGCTTCGCTTCGCTTGCCCTATTGCATTGTGGGGCATTCCGAACGCCGCGCCTATCACGCCGAGAGTAACGAGATCATTCGAGAAAAACTTTTGAACCTGATGCAACACGATATCCGCCCCATCCTTTGCGTAGGCGAAACTTTGGAGCAGCGAGATGCCGGAATCACCCGGGATGTGGTGGTAGATCAACTCCGCGGTGCCTTGCACCAAATCACGCTATATTCTGCCCGGGAAATCATCGTGGCATACGAACCCGTCTGGGCAATCGGCACCGGACGCACTGCCACCGGCGACCAAGCCCAGGAAGTGCACAACATCATCCGCAAATGGTTCGCAGATTCCTTCAGTGCAAACCTGGCAGATGATATCCCCATCCTCTATGGGGGCAGTGTGAAACCCGAGAATATCGATGAACTGCTCTTAATGCCGGATATCGATGGCGGCCTCATCGGCGGCGCATCCCTGAAGCCGGATTCATTCATAAAAATGCTAAAGAGTGCGCTAAAATACGCAGATGGAGCACAATAGATGATAGATATCAAATTTATCCGCGCGAATCCCGAGATCGTGCGTAACGCGATTTTCAACAAAAATGAGAAAGCAGATTTGGACAGCCTTTTGGCAGCAGATGAGAAACGCCGCAAATTACAATTTGATTTTGATCAGCTGAAAGCTACGCAAAATAGTGTATCCCAAACTATTGCCAGAAAAAAGCGGGCAAAAGAAGATGCCTCACAAGAACTTGGCGAAATGGCAAAAGTGGCAGAAGAGATCAAGACAATTCAAGCAGAACTGAACGACGTGAACAAAGAAGTGGAAAGCCGGCTCCTGACCATTCCAAACATCCCGCATCCGGCTGTCCCGGTGGGAAAAGATGAAGCCTTGAACGAGGTGATCCGGCACGAAGGTGAACCCCGTAAATTTGATTTTGAAGCTAAAGATCATCTGGATATCGCCAATGCAAACGGGATGTTGGACCTCATCCGCGGAGCTAAAATCTCCGGAAGCGGATTCCCGATCTATACCGGTTTGGGCGCAAAGTTGGAACGCTCTCTGATCAATTTCATGCTGGAATTTCACCTGCAAAAACATGGTTACACAGAGCTGATGGTTCCCCTGGCAGTAAATCGCAAGACTATGACCGGTACCGGACAATTGCCCAAGCTGGAAGAAGATATGTATCACATCTCTGAGGACGATCTCTTCCTGATCCCCACCGCAGAAGTGCCGGTAACCAATATCTACAGCGACGAAGTTCTTTCCTATAAAGACCTTCCGCAAAAGTTTGTTGCCTACACGCCCTGCTTCCGCAGAGAGGCAGGCAGCTATGGCAAAGATACCCGCGGTTTGCAACGCCTGCATCAATTCAATAAGGTAGAGATGGTTCGCTTTGTAGAACCGGAGCAGTCCGAAGCGGCATTGGAAGAGATGCTGGGCGACGCCGAAGATATCTTGAAGGCCTTTGGTTTACATTACCGGGTGGTATCACTCTGCACCGGAGACTTAAGCTTTGCCAGCCAGCGTACTTACGACCTGGAGGTTTGGGCAGCGGGCAGCGCTAAATATCTGGAAGTGTCTTCTGTGAGTAATTTTGGTGAATTTCAAGCGCGCCGCGCCAATATCCGCTATAAGGACGCAGAAGGCAAGATGCGCCATCTGCATACACTGAATGGTAGCGGACTGGCAACTCCCCGCCTGATGATCGCAATCCTGGAACAATATCAACGTGCTGATGGCAGCCTGGAAATTCCCGCAGTATTGAAGCCATTTATGGAGCTCCAAGTATAGGCATGCTTTGCTTTATATCGCCTGAATCTCAATTGAATAGCCCGGCAGATCTGCCGGTATTGCTGCAAGACTCGTTGTTCTATCAAAAAGCTCAAAAGCAGATTCAGGATAGCTTTGTAACGCAGCGGGAAGATCAAATCATCATCTTTGAAGGCATCGTGGCAAATTCCCAAGATTTGCTGAACCGCTATGCCTGCGCGGATATCCCGGCTCTGATCGGACAGGCATTGCTAAAACCAGCCCTACTGGCTGAAATGCACGGGCAGTTTCGCCTGATATCCTACAATCGTAAATCCCGCGAAATAAACGCCTTTAATAACATCAGTAACAACTGCCGCCTGTATTATTACCACGATGGCGAGCGCTTTGTTTTGGGCGATAGCATCCGCGTGATTATGCGGGTATTGCTTCATAATGGCATCAAAGCTTCTATAAACCCGATCGGCGCACGAATGCTTCTGAGTTATGGCTATACGTTGGAAGGCTTTAGCACCATCGATAAGATCCACTCTCTGCCTGCTGCGGGGCACTTGAGATATAGAGCAAAACAGCTTCGGGTGGAACGCTATCACCACTTCAATAGCAAGATTTTATACCGGAACAAAGAGGAGGCTATCCGGCAGTTGGATCAGCTCTTTTGCCATGCGGTTGAAAATGCTTTTGCCAAGGACACGCCGGGCAGACACCTTGCATTTCTGAGCGGTGGATTGGATTCCCGCATGACGGTTATGTGCGCTCATGACAAGGGAATACAAGAGTTTAACGTGCTTACTTTTTCGGAACCGGGCTATCTGGAAGCCAAAATTGCAGAAGAGATCGCGCGGGATTTGAAGCTGAATTACCATTTTTACTCTTTGGAAAATGGAGATTATCTAAAAGACCTAGCGCAAAATACAGTCTATAACGATGGGCAGATAATCCTGCATGGAGCCTCTCATCTCTTTGGCGCACTAAAGGATATGGATCTGAATGGAATCGGTATTATTCATTCCGGACAGATCGGCGCCATCATGCAAGGAAACTTCCTCAGCGAACCCCGGCACAGCCACCCGGATATCAGTGCCGCCGCATATTCCACCAGAATCTTAGCCTCTATCTTGCCTCAGATCAAAGAATTGGAGCAAAACTACGCTACTCAGGAACTGCTGCTGCTGCACAACCGCGGTTTCAACGCCGCCATCAATGGAGATCTGGCATGTGCTGAATATGCCTACAGCTTGTCCCCCTTCCTGGATCCCGC
This sequence comes from uncultured Candidatus Cloacimonadota bacterium, assembly GCA_964546265.1. Lineage (GTDB taxonomy): Bacteria > Cloacimonadota > Cloacimonadia > Cloacimonadales > Cloacimonadaceae > UBA5456. The sequence continues at coordinate 3,988 of CAZJJH010000011.1, read as the reverse complement.
CTTTTTGCAATATGGGCTGAATACGGATCCCGCCCTGCGTTATAAAACCGGGCTATTCCTGAATTGGATGTCCACCTGTCACCCCCAAGCAGCCAATTATCGCTGGGAAAAAACCGGTGCCAGACCCTCTGATCCACGCTGGCTGGCAAAGCTGACCCACTACTGTTGGCGCGGATCAAACAAGATCAAGCTAAAGCTGCTGGGCAAAGCCAACCGGCTCAGCATGAATCCCTTTGACTATTGGTGGAGTTCCAATCCCGGCTTGCAAGCCATTCTGAAACAAGAGTTTGGCGTGATAGAGGAAGTGTCTTGCCTGCTGGATAAAGAGCTGAAACAAGATCTAAATATCATGAAAAACAGCCCCTCCCTGAGCGAAAAGCTCCAAGCCTATAGCCTGGCAAAGGGTCTGCAATATCTTTATAATCCATAGTCTAAGATGGAGAGAAACATGAAACGACTTTGTCTGATCTATTTGTTGATTGCCCTGCTTTTGCCCCTTGTGGCAAAACACTCGGATGATTTTTTGTTGGGAACTTATTCCTATATCCTGAATCCCTTCCCGTTCTTTAAAGAAAATCGGGAAACTCTGGCATGGCATATGCAGCAAATGGGCTACAACAGCAATATTATCGAGACAAATCAGAATGATCAAGAACTGGGCACCCTGTTGGACATCCTGGATCAGCATGGCCTGGATGCCTGGATTATTGACCGGGGCTTTTCCAACGATCCATCCAGTAGTCTGCACTACTCCATCACCCCGCTTGCCACTTCCAGTTTCCAGAGATTTGAGGCCGAATTTCAAGATGAACGCGATGTAAAACCGGGAGATGGCAAAGATAGCCGCTTCTGGTATGCCTCCCGCAACTATCCGGGTTTGCCCCGTGTAGGTTCCGCTGTAAAAAATAAAGACGCTTCAAATGGCTATGTATGGTCGGTTAAATCTGCAGAACATAAAGCCGGTTTCGCCATGGGCGATATAACCTATAGATGGCCAAATTTTAATGGCTATAACATACGCACAGGTCACGACTTCCATTTTTTCAGTAAAGATCCCACAGAATATAAAAACGAATCCATCTGGATCACATATCGCTTTAAAATATCAAATGTGAGCCCCGATACCAAACCTGAGGACGCTCTGCTAACATTTCAACCTGCCGGATACCCTCTGTCGCCAACAGGATTTGCTGCAAAAGCAGTAGAAATTCAAGCAATATCCCCCAAAGGAAGCTCTATCGATACCCAATACCGCTACTGGGATTTGATGACCAAAAAGGAAGACGACGACTTTGTGGAGTTTACCCTGCAGATACCTTATAAGGAACTGGATAATGCAGGACTTCTGGAAAAGCCTGGTTCATCCCTGCTTGCTCTGGCAAACTTGAATCCCCGCTTGTATTGGCATGGCAATTGCGATCTCGAGCTGGATTACGTAGAAATGCGGGATCAGATTAGTCACGACCTTATGGATATTGATAATGATTTAAGAAATGGCATCCTATCCCGCGCCCGGGAAATCATCAGCAAAGGCAACGGTAACGTAAGCGGTTTCTACGCCTTTGATGAACCCTTTCAGGGACAATTTGACAGCTATCGCAAACTTCAAGGCATTCTGGCTGAAGAAGATATCGATATTATCACTGCGTGCTATGATTACCGCTCCAGCTATATAATTATGGATTCAAAAAAGAACATTGGTTACGATCACCTGGATTCCTTCCTTAAACAGGTGAAACCAAACATCTTCTGCCCTGATATCTATCCCCTGCTGCCACAATACGCCTTTAATCCCAATTCTGGGGAAAAAGAATTTATTCAGGACGTTCTGGATAAAAAGCTCTTGAAAGCCTATGAACAGGGCATTCGTTACAAACAAGAGGATCGCAGCCGCACTTTCTACCCCATCGTGCAGGCTTTTGGCAGATGGACAGATGCCGATCCGGATTCCTGGGGTACATGGATTTTACCGCCTTATGCTACTCAGAAAGCTCTGCTGTATCTCCCTCTGGTTTATGGAGCTGATGGAGTGTTTCACTACCGTTTACAAGCATTCCAAAGCCCTGATGGATATGGGGACTACGTAGGCCTGGCTACCCACCTTTCCAACAATAAATATGTAAAACCTTATGTTGGCTCCATCACCATGGACGCCATCATGCACACTAACCCCAAAGTGAAAACATATGGCGAAAAGATCCGGAATCTCATCTGGATGGATGCAAATAGCGTGCATCCCAAAGCCCTGGAAGAAGAAATCCCCTCCGCTATCCCAATTAAAAGCCTGAAGACTGATATGCAAATGGACGCTCCCTACAGCGGTTTTATTCAAGTGGGATATTATCTGGATAGCGCTGAAAATCCCTGGTTGATGGTTGTAAATCGCCGTGGGAATTACTTCAATCCGGGAAAAGTGACTGACGAGATCCATGTCCATCCTAATGATTACGACACATATTTCCCTCAAGCCTCAGCTCAAAGCTTGCATATTGAACTTAAGAAAGAGGCTATTGAGCGCTTTGGCAAATATCCCGGCTTGCTGGATCCTCATACTCAGCAAATCCATGTGGCAGATAAACAGATGATTAAGATCGATTTCCCTGCCGGAGAAGCAGGATTGTATCAAATGGTAAATAGCCTCCCTAAGATATTGAATGAAAAGCTGAAGATTCAGGGTGAAACCATCGTCAGCGGCATTGTCAACTTAGGTAAGAATGCGAATCTGAAGCTGGATAAGAATGCCAAACTTACTCTATTGCCGGGCTCTAAACTGCTGGTATCTCCCCTGGCAAGCATCACTTTAGCAGGCGAAATTGAACTTCTGGGGGACGCCGAGCTACAGATATTTGGATATTTGAAGGCAGATAAGCATAAACTCTCTTTAAGTGAAGAATCAACCTACATAAATGAAGGCAAAGCTCCACGGCCTTTCTTTAAACGCTTGTTTGGCATTCATTAAGGAATTATAATGAAAAAGAATGATCTGGATTTGTTTGAACTTATCCGAATCCTGTTGGGACACAAGATCCTGATAGTAGTAATCACAGCCATTGTGGCAATTGGAGCGGTTATATATAGCCTCACCACCCCGGAGATATACAGCTCAAAAGCCAGCTTCTTTGCTGTTGGCGAAGAAAGCAACCAGCTCCCCATAAACATTCCCGGGCTTTCAGGACTCGCTTCCGGACTTATGGGCAGTAACAGCCCGCAAAAAGCTGATAACATGATTACGGTAATGCAATCGCGTACCTTTTGTGAAGCCATCATCAATGAATTCAAACTTTTGGATTACTTCGAGCTGGATCATGCCGATAGCCTGAGAAACATGGATGACGCTTTGATCCTTATGCGCACAAAGGTTCTTAGTATGGGTTATGATTCCGGCAGCGGTCTCATAACCGTTAGAGCATATACTAAAGACAAGCAGCTTTCTTTAGACATTGTGGCATATATTATTCAGAAGCTGGATCAGTATAATCGGGAACAGAAGCTCACGCAGGGCAAGCTGAACCGGGTGTTTCTTGAAGGCAGGGTGAATGAGGTGAAATCCAAGCTGGATTCGCTGATTGCCGCAAACAGGAGCTTCCAGGAATCCAGCAAAGCCATCCACCTGGAATCTCAAGCCAAAGCCATGGTGACATCCTACAGCGCTCTGATCGCGGAAAGCATGAAAGCCGATATCGAGCTGGAACTTGCTCAGGCAAATTATGGCAGCCAAAGCCCGATGGTGCAAGAAGCGAAATTGCTAAAACAAAGCATCCAGAAGCAGATCAGGGAATTGGAGGCCAGCGGTGAAACTCCCGAATATCTCATCAATATCGGTTCCCTGCCAGAAATCACCGCTCAGTATCTGCTAATCGAGATGGATATGCAGATATACAAGACTCTCTTTGAATATCTCTATCCCCAATACGAGGCAGCGCGCCTTTCTGAACTGCGAGATATGCCCTCCATCGAGATACTGGATGCTCCGCGCCTTGCCGGCAGA
>CAZJJH010000010.1:0-15249 GCA_964546265.1 uncultured Candidatus Cloacimonadota bacterium | reverse complement strand
TGATCCGGAGCAAAATAAAAGCATGATAGAAATCAAGAACCTTTGCCGGTCTTTCGGTACTTTGCGTGCCGTGGACGACATCAGTTTCAGCATCAACAGCGGTAGTATCACTGGATTTCTGGGTCCCAATGGAGCCGGTAAGACTACTACCCTACGGATGATGGTTGGCTATTTGAAGCCGGATTCCGGCAGCATCCTCATTGACGGTGTGTCCATCTATGAAGACCCTTTAGAAACCAGCGCCCGCATTGGTTATCTTCCAGAAAGCAATCCTCTGTATGAAGATATGCCGGTAATCCAAATGTTAAAATACGTAGCTGATCTCAGAAGAATGAGTGCAAAGGAATTTGCCAGTCGTCAGGAAAGCGTTATCTCCGCTTGCGGAATCGCTAATGTTCTGGCGCAAAAGATATCTACTCTCTCCAAAGGTTATCGTCAGCGTGTGGGTTTGGCAGTTGCCATCCTGCATGATCCCGATATCTTGATTTTGGACGAACCAACAAGTGGGCTGGACCCAAACCAGATCATCGAAATCAGAGAGCTTATCCGCAAATTGGGCAAGGAGAAGACTGTGATTCTCTCCTCCCACATCATGCAAGAAGTTCAAGCCCTTTGCGACAGGGTGCTGATCATTAGCAAGGGTAAGATCATTGTGAACGACGACATTGAAAATCTGAACAGCTATCTGCAGGATTACCAATTGATTCAATTGGAACTAAATGGGGATAATGTGGATTTTGAGCTAATCAAAAATCTCTGTCCCGATTTGCAGATATCCGAGACCCAATCCACTGGGAACTCCCATAAACTAAGCCTCGCAGTGAGTTCGAATATCGATATCCGCCACGATCTTGCCCGCCTCGCCACAGAGCAAGGCTGGCTGATTACAGGGCTTTATACTGAGCAAAGGAGCTTGGAAGAGATTTTTCACAAGCTCACCCAGGAGGGCGAAATCACGCCGATAAATGAGCTAGTTGAAGAGCCCGTTGATATGATCGATGAAGTTACGGATAGCGACACAGAAGAGGAAACAGAATGAAAGCGATCTGGACAATAGCCAAAAACGAATACCTCCTGGCAATGCGCTCGGTTACCTCCTACATAGTGTTTACACTCTTTCTGGTGCTTAGCGGCGCCGGTTTTGCCACCTCCCTGTTTAAGGTCGGATTAGCAGAGCTAAGAGGCCTGTATGGCTTTCAACACATACTATACATCTTTTTTATTCCCGCCATCACGATGGGAAGCATTGCCCGGGAGCGCAGTACAGGTACACTTGAGTTGCTCAGCACAATGCCAATCCGCTTAAGCCAGGTGGTATGGGGAAAGATCCTCTCTGCTGCCCTACAGCTCCTCACCTTGCTGATCTTCAATCTCATCCCCCTTGCCATCGTCCTGTCTTTGGGTGAGGGACCGGATCTGGGAGCGATTCTCCTGGGCTCTTTGGGCATTTTTATCGCGGGTTGCGCCTACATCGCCATTGGCATCTTCGCCAGCAGCATTCCCTCGAATCAGGTGCTTGCGTTTGTGATTGCCTTTTTGATCTCCGGCTTTTTCTATGTAATCCGCTACATACTTGCCCTCATCCCGCTTTCTCTGGTGCCCTACCTGCAATACTTCAGCTTCGAATTCCATCTCAGTTCCTTTACCAAAGGAGTGCTGGATCTCAGGGATTTACTGTTTTTTGCAGTCGTAACCTTTGTATTTGCACTTCTGGCAGAGTTCAACCTGCAATCTCAAAACCTGATGCAGGAGCGTTAAATGAAAAAGAGTATAGGAATTATCGGCAGCCATGCAATAAAGATCGGCATCGCTTTTACCATCCTGCTCATTGTCTCAATCTTCAATCTGCGAGTGGATTTTTCCAAAGACGGAGCATATAGTTTGAGCCCCATCAGTAAAAACCTGGTGAAAAACCTGGACGAAGTAATGGTGGTTAAATTGATTTCCTCTCCCGAACTGCCCGCAGAACTTACTACCCTGCAACGCTATGCCGAAGATCTTCTGGCAGAATTTCAACGCTCCGGCGGAACAAAATTTCGCTACGAACACATCAAACCCGCCAGCCGGGATGAACTTGTCCAGATGGCACAAACCAGCGGGCTAAGACCCATCCAGTTCAGAATCTACGAAAATGATCAAATGACCAGTAAAGAAGTTGTCTTTGGCATGGTCTTTGAATATCTGGGCCGCACAGAATCCATGAACCTTTTGCCCAGAATTACTCCAAAGCTGGAATACGAAATGACCATGCGGATTCAAAGCCTGGTTACTGATGATTTACCGAAAGTAGCCGTGTTCAGGGATTCCACCTATTTCGATTTTAACACTCGCATATTTGAGCGCGGTATCAGAGCAAACTTCAATGTAGTCCCCGCAGATTTAGCCCGGCCTATCGAAAATGTGGATGCACTGCTCTTTACTGGAAGTAGCCGAAACCTGCCCGAAGAATATCTTTACAACCTGGATCAATACATCATGAAGGGCGGAAAGGTAGTATTTTTACAAGACAAGGTAGATACTGATGGCAGTGCCTTGTATCCTCTGGATACAAATCTGCTGCATATGCTTGAACACTATGGCTTTAGCCTTTCTGAAGATGTGCTGCTGGATATGTATTCGGACAAGCGCCAGATGGGTATTGGCAATATCGCCAGCTTCCCCATGTACCCAATTATGAGGGGCACGCAACATCCGATCTCCAAAGATATGGATAACATCGTGCTCTATCTGGCAAGTGGCATCACCATGAGCAATCCGGATAAGCTGAATTATGAGATAATCCTCAAAAGCTCTGCCAATAGCGGTTGGATGTTGGCGCCGGAATTCAAGATAAATCAGGATCTCTTTTACAACCCGGAACTGGAAGATTTTAGCGCCAGCAATATCACGACTGCGGTTCTTGCCAGCGGAAGCCTCTCGAGCTATTTTGGGGACCACGAATTTGCCCGGGAAGACCCCGGATTCACCAGCCAGACTGACGACGCCCAGATTGCGCTCTTTGCAGATAAAGAACTGGTGATAGACCCGGATAACCAAGCTTATAATGAGCGCTCGGACGTAATCCTGAACACTTTGGATTACCTCACAGACCGAGGCTCCATGATTCGCATACGCAATCGCCATCTAAGCACTCCAATGCTTAATGTATCCGGTTTTATGGAAAGGCACAATATCATTTGGGGAGATCTGGAAAAGATTGAAAAACGGATCAAGACCATCGCCAAAGTGGTCGCGATAGTAGTTCCAGCCCTGCTGCTGATTCTGCTGGGCTTGTGGTACAACTTTAGATACAAAATTATGCTAAGGTCTCGATATGAAAAAGAATAAACTCATCCTGCTGATAGTTCTGGTGATCCTGATTGCGCTTTATTTTGCGCTCAGACAGAAAGATAGCGTAGAAAGAAACCAAAGCCTCGTTAGCCTGGATCCTCAATTGATAGACAGAATATCCATCTGGGATCAGGAGGCTCGGATTGATTTATACAAAAGCGAAGGAATCTGGAAGCTCAGTGATCCCGTTCCCTGGCCCGCGGATACTTTGCGCATTGCCATGCTGTGGCAAAAAGTGATCGAAGGTAAATACAACGATGTGCCCATGAGTGAAGGCAAAGCAGCGCTTTCGCGTTACAATCTTGAGGATGAAAACGCTTTGCACATAAGTCTGCAAGCCGGCTCCAGCAAAGAACATCTGCTCTTCAGCAACATCGGCAATGCCTGGGATTACTTCCGTCGCGCCGGAGATAACACTGTGTATCAAGCCCAAAACCATTTTGTCCAGGATTTAGCTCCGATCCTCATAAACTGGAGAAATCCGGAAATAATAAAATATTGGGAACACGAGATTAAGCAGATCAGAGTAGAACATGAAAAGAACAAATACAGCCTCATCAGAGATGGAGTAAAATGGACTTTCAAAGATGCCAAACACGATTTTGAGGTCGTAAACCACAATTTCGCCCTTAGCAAGATCGTAAGCATTTTACAAAATCTCAATAGCCATGTCTTCATCAGTGGGGACGATCCGAAATTTAAGGCTGTATTCGACAAACCTGTGGCCACAGTGTGGATTACTGATACCAAGGATAAGACCCGCAAGCTCACTTTCGCCAAATTCATCGATCAGCGCTATGTATTGATGCTTGACGACGACCCCTCCGTGCTGTACCAGGTAGAGTTTGACACCGTGTTTCGCTTTACCCGCAATCCTGAGATATTCATGAGGAAATCCATCATATGAACATAAATCTTTATAAAGAACTAAACGATGATCTCTATTACAAGATTATCGCCCTCTGGCAGGAAACCGGAATTACAAATCCCGCCCGCGCCGATAGTTTTGATGCCATCAGCCATTCTTTGCGCAATACGGGAACCATCATCACTGCCGAAGAAGACGGTTCCGTAATTGGTGCTTTGTGGGTAAACCACGATTTTCGGCGTCTTTACATCCACCACATGGCAGTGGCAAAAGCCATGCAAAACCGGGGAATTGGCCGTGCACTATTACAGGAAGCCCTGAAGATAGCCAAAGAAACAGGATATCAGGCAAAACTGGAAGTGCACAAGGATAACCCCGCAGCCCGACATCTCTATTCTGCCCTTGGTTTCAAGGATCTGGATGGCTATATCACTATGATCAAACGCGAGATATAATGCAGGAAATCAGCATTATCGGCGGTGGTCTGGCAGGAGCGGAAAGTGCTTTACAACTTGCCGCAAGAGATTATGAGGTAAAGCTCTATGAGATGAGGCCCCATAAAAGTACTCCCGCCCATCAAACCGGGCTTTTGGCAGAATTGGTTTGTAGCAACAGTCTAAAATCTTTCCGGCTGGATACCGGAGCAGGCCTTTTAAAGGCAGAGATGCGTATGCTGGGCTCGATTTTACTGGAAATCGCCGAAGAGTGTAAAGTGCCCGCCGGCCACGCTTTAGCAGTAGATAGAGATCTTTTTGCCACCGCGGTAAGCAAGCGCATTTCCGAGTGCGAAAAAATCACTGTAATTAGACAAGAATTGCAAGAACTTCCCCAAGGAGCTTGTATCCTGGCAAGCGGCCCCTTGACCTCCGGAGCAATGATGCAACACCTGCAGAATCTTTTGGGCGAGGAACAGCTATTTTTCTTTGACGCCATTGCCCCCATCATCGATGCGGATAGTGTGGACCGAGAAGTGGTATATGCCAAAGCCCGTTATGACAAAGGGGACGCAGATTACCTGAATTGTGCCTTCGACCGGGAAGAATATTATGCTTTTGTAGATGCCCTGCTGCACGCAGAGAAACACGAAGCTCACGAGTTTGAAAATGAGTTTTTCCTTGGCGATAAATTCAATTTCTACGAGAATTGTATGCCCATCGAAGAGCTTGCCCGCCGCGGGAAGGATACTCTGCGTCACGGAGTGATGCGCCCCATGGGTCTGGAGATACCCTCCACCGGGAAAAAAGCCTTTGCTGTATTGCAACTAAGGGCAGAAAACAACGATCTTACGGCATATAACTTAGTGGGTTGCCAGACGATGCTGCGCTATCCCGAGCAAAAAAGGGTGTTTCGCCTTATTCCAGGCCTTAAACATGCTGATTTTTTACGCTTTGGTTCCATCCATCGAAATTCTTATCTCAATTCCCCACACATCTTAAATGAAGATCTCAGCTTGAAGGTGAAGCCGGAGTGTTGGATTGCCGGACAACTAAGCGGCGTTGAAGGTTATTCCGAATGCATTGCCCACGGTATGTTGATCGCAAAAATCATAGCCCAGGAGCTTCAGCATTTACCGGAAGAAACTATGCTGGGTCAGATCTGGCGCAGACTCCTGGTGGCTCCTCCCAAAGGCAATTTCTCCCCCGTTAATGCAAATTTCGGCATTCTACCCGCTTTAGAGAACAATATCAGGGATAAACGGCTTAAACGCGAAATGCTGAGCCAACGCGCCCTGGAAGCCCTCAAAGCATTGTCCTGAAGCATCCATGGCCATCAATTGCTCTGAACGCTCCCCCTTATCCTTGCCCCGGGATTAGCACACCTTTATCCTTGGATTCTGCTGTGAGCATGGGAACAACCAGCGACGATATCCAGTCGAAGTCCGGATAATACATCAAGCAAACGTTAAGACGGGATCAATAAACGAAGCATGATTTCACTTCCGCTTTGCCAGCCAGCTTTGTTTTAAGAAAAATCTGTTGACCAAATTTCTCTGCTTCCGGCATTGTCTTGCATAGAAAAAATCTAGACCAAGCCGAGGAGCCGAAGATGAAAGATATCATCCGATCGTTTGTGATTTTTTGCCTGTTGGCAAGCCCATTGTTACTGGATGCCAGGATTTTTGCCCGCTGGCATACTTCTATGGGTAGTTTTACTGCAGAGCTGTATGATGAATTGGTACCCATCACCGCTCTCAACTTCAGGGATCTGGCCAATGACGATTTTTACAATAACCTGATCTTCCATCGGGTAATAGAAGGTTTTATGATTCAGGACGGCTGTCCCCAAGGCACTGGATATGGCGGTCCTGGCTATACTATTCAGGATGAATTTCATCCTGATCTCTTGCACGACAGCGCCGGAGTACTGGCTATGGCTCGAACCAATGCGCCTAATAGTGCAGGCAGCCAATATTACATAACTCTTGCACCTCAACCCCATCTGGATGGTGGTTACGCCGTTTTTGGCAGAATCATCGAAAATCTGGATGTCGTAATGGCTATCGGCGGTGTGCCCACAGATGCCAATGATCGTCCGATCAATCCCGTAAACATCCATCAATTACGGATGCTGGATTTGCATATCGGGGCGTTCTTTCCCCTTTTGGAAGAGCCGGTGGAGCTTTTGCCCAATACTGCGCAGATGTTTATCACCGAAGCTTATACGGACGAAGCAGAGCTGAGCTATCACTGGTTTTTAGACGGCGAAGAATTGCCGGATGATACTTTCATGATTGAGCGCAGCTTCAATAGCGGAAATCACAATCTGCGTTGCACAATTGCCTCTTCAGATAGCATTTCTTTTGATGCAGAGTGGAACATCCAGGTTGCAAGCTCAAATAGTGATTCCAGTGCTCCGGAGCTAAGTAATATCAGTTTAGAATGCCGTCCCAATCCCTTTTCGGAATCCATAGAGATCCGTTGTGAAAGTAAACTTGCGCAAAAGATCAGTTTGCAGGTGTATAATCTCCGCGGACAGCTTGTGAAACAGATTCTGGAACCCGAGATCAAGCAGGGCGCCTGGGAACTTAGCTGGGACGCGAGGGATTCCGGAGGAAATATTGTGCCGCAGGGGATGTATCTTTTAAAGATGCAAAGCCCCCAAGGCAAGCTCTACCGAAAAATCAGTAAAACAAAATAGTGGGGTCTATTCTGATCCCTTTTTTGCCCCAAAGCGTAGCAATAGCTGTTCATAGCCTTCCCGCACCTTGGCGGCAAAGCCGGGTTCTTTGTAGTCGTGAACAGCTTTCAGGGCCTGCTGGTATCCATAGTGATAGAATTCGTCAGCTTTTTTTAGATCCATAAAACCAAAATCCGGATTATGGGCATCTATTACGATATCCGGCTCATGTCGTAAAATTGCTTGTATTGCCATGAAACCCTGATTTTGCATGAGAGATTGCATGAAGACGTCGTAACGCATCATTTTTGCCTTACTTTTATTCTCGTTGGGCTGGTAGAATTCCGCGTCTTTTGCTACGTGGGGCAATACATTCACTGCGATAGTAAGCTCTCCCGGAACCCTATCTGCAAAAGCTAAAGGCAAGGGATGAGACACACCGCCATCCACAAAGATATAATCCCCCAATTCATGAGGTGCAAAGATAAAGGGGAGGGAGCTGGATGCCCTCATCGCGTCAGCCATAAGCCCCTTATCGATCAACACAGTGATTTGTCGGGAAAGATCGTAGCTTACGGCTATAAAGGGGATACGGGCTTCTTCAATCAGCAGAGCGGAAGTCCATTCTTCAAATTGCCTCAAGATAGCCTTACCATCGAAGATTCCACTGCGCGAAAAATCTAAAGTAAGCGGGCTGAAAAGTTCCAAAGTAGAGATATCCTTGGCACTGTTTAGAATCTCATCCGCATCCATCCCACTGGCGAAGCAAGCGCCGATAATAGCTCCCATGGAAGTTCCGATCACCCCAGAGATATCGTAATGCTTTGCAATTGCTTTAATTACGCCAATGTGCGCCAGCCCGTAAGCCGAGCCCCCACCCAAAACTAATCTTGCCTTTCTCATCGGTTTCTCCTATTTTTTTGAATCTTCCTGTACACATTATAATTGTGCGCAACAACCACCACAAACAGAATATCTGCGGTGCTAAGCACGATATTTATGGAAAACACATCTTCCGCTTTGTACCAAATCATGGCAGGGATCAGGAAGCCCAAGAGCAAGGCTTTGAAGAAAACTATGCCTCCGGGTAAGCCCAGCTTCCGAAACACCCAGCGTGCTACAGGATTGCGCTCTCTATGGTAATGGTGTGGGCGCATGACCAGATGCGTGGAATGTGCATCCAGAACGTTTAAGCCAATAAACAGGCTTAGCAGGATCCAAAACAGAACCTGGGAATTCAATATCTGAAAATTCATTTCCTCTCTCTTCTTCAGGCTTTAATTTCATGTTTGTGATTTCGCTATTTTTGGCAAGTAGAAAAGAATCAAGGTAATTGCCGGAGATCATGTTTTCTTACACAAGCGGAAGATGGAAATACCAAGGGTAGAGTGCAAATAATTCTTTACAAGATTTGAGTTATACAATAAATGGCTTTATAGGGGTGTAAAAGCGGTATTGAGTATTGCAGATAGTATTTACGGGATCAGAAAACGCTCCCTGATATACCCCACAATATATTGTAAATAAATAAAATAGATAAAGGATATAGCATGGACAAAAAGTGGCTTATACCACCGGGTCTGGATGCTGAGGATGAAGAGGCTATACAGAGTATTAGAGCAGATTTAAAGGCTCCGGATCTGATAGCGGAGCTGCTTTACAGAAGAGGTCTTCGCTCTGCCGGGGATATAGAAGAATTCTTTAATCCCGATCTCTCTCATCTTCCGGATCCATTTCTCTTTGAGGACATGCAGATTGCCGTAGAACGCATTTTGCAAGCAGTAGAAAATGAAGAATTGATCACTATCTATGGTGATTACGATGTGGATGGCACAACCGCCACTGCCCTCTTATACCTTGGGTTGAAACGCATCGGAGCAAATATCGATTTCTATATTCCGCATCGTATGATCGACGGATACGGGCTATCCTTGGGCAGCTTGGATCAAATAAGAGAAAACGGCAGCAAGTTGATCGTAAGCGTGGATTGCGGCGTGAACGCCTTGGAAGAGATCAAAGCAATAAAGGAAATGGGCATGGAGATCATTATTACAGATCACCACAATCCCAAAGCCGAGCTACCCCCTGCACTTGCCATAATAAACCCCAAGATTCCCGGCTGTCCCTACCCCTACCCCCATCTTGCGGGAGTGGGTGTAGCTTATAAATTGCTGATGGCAATCTACAAAACTTTAGGTATCGACAGTACCGAAAATGTGCTGAAATACATGGATCTCGTAGCCGTGGGAACTATTGCGGATATTGTCCCTCTGATTGGGGAAAACCGCATCTTTGCCTCCATTGGGCTGCAACACCTGATCGAAATGAAAAACCTGGGCTTGAATGCTTTGATTCAACTTTGCGGATTGAACCAAAAGACCCTGGATACTTCCGATATCGTATTTGGCATCGCACCCCGCATCAATGCAGCCGGCAGAATGGGCAGCGCAGCTCTGGCGGTGGAACTGTTGATTTCCACCGATGAGAACAGCAGCACCGAATTGGCGGAAATGATCGAGCGGGACAATTCTCTGCGTCAGCAAGAGGATCAGAAAACCTTTCACGAAGCCTGCGAAATCATTGAGAAGAAGTACAAGAACATGGCAAAAACACCATGCATGATAGTTTCTTCGGACGATTGGCACCAAGGCGTAATTGGCATCGTAGCCTCCAAACTGGTTGAGAAATACTATCGTCCGGTGATCATGATTTCCTTCAAAGACGGCTTTGGTAGTGGATCCGGACGCTCTGTTGCGGATTTTGACCTCTTTTCGGCTCTGCAACATACCGAACACAATCTGCATAGTTTTGGCGGCCACAAATACGCTGTGGGGCTAACCATCTATCAGGAATACCTGGACCGCTTTGAGAATGAACTTTCCCGCTATGTGTCCGACAATCTGCAATTGGAACAGATCCAGCCTCCGCTGGTGATAGATCACGAGATTGAGCTTTACGATATCAATGAATATCTTTTGGACAGCATCGAGCATTTTGCTCCTTTTGGGCCGGATAACCACCGCCCCACTTTCATGACCACCAAAGTTTCTGTGGCAAATTACCCTTATAACGTGGGCAGAAACCATCTCAAGCTAAAAGTGGTAAAGGATGGTATCTCGCTGGATCTCATCGGTTATAACTTGGGAGATTACCTCACCCTATTAAAAAAGAACAGCATCATCAATATCGCTTACACCCTGGAATATAATAAGTTCGGCAACAAATCCACAATTCAGGGAAAATTGAAAGATCTGCAAATATTAGGAGCATAAGCAATGAAAAGGATTCTTGTAATTTCGCTATTGGCACTCGTTTTGTTTGGTTGTTCCGGCACTTCAAAAACAATGCCGCGGGAGATATCTACATTTACTTTGTTTAACACCATAAGTTTCAGCCAAACCGTTGACAAAGCCTTTTACCATCCGGGAACTGAAACGGTGTTTGCCATGCAGAGCAGCTCCCAGCAAATCGTGTTTTGGCGAAATTCTAAACAGTTTAACACGATAGGCGGGATGGGAAATCAGCCGGCAAATTTCCGCAATCTGGCAGATTTTGCGCTGGCAGAAGATGGCAGTATCTTTGCGCTGGATTCTGTGGCTAAACAGATCAAGAAATTCAACTCAGATGGTAAGTTCTTGGGCTCTATGGAGCTAAGCTACGTGCAACAGCCGGCATTTCTGGCTTTGGGTACCCAGAACAACATCTTCATCTACGATGCGGCGAGTTCCGAAGTAATCGCCTATGATCTTTTGGATGAACAAGAGCTCTACCGCTTTGGTAAATTTGAGATCAACCGGGTAGATATGCTTTTTGCCAATCGAGATTACGTGGTGGCATATGACGCACAAAAGGGACAAAGCGCGATGTTTTCTGCCTTGGGTCAGTTCATCTCCCACGATGGAGGTCAGCTGGTATACGACATCTATAACAATGCCATCAGCCTGACGGAAGAGGCATTGATCAGCAAAATGAGTGCTGCCTGGTTGCCGATGACACCCGGTGTGGGACTAATGACCATCACTAAAGACGTGATCGCCATCGTAGTGGCAAACCAAGTCAGGTTGCTTAAGCTGGATTATGCTGAGGTTCTTTAAACAGTACTTTTTGCCTCTGCTTGCGGCAATCTTGCTCAGTGTTTCCCGCCTGCCCCTGTATCTGGGTTGGCTGGTGTTTTTTGCCCTGATACCGCTTCTGTATCATTTCAAGCACAAGCAACACTCTCTGAAGGAAAACGCCGTTTCCGGGCTAATCTTCAGTGGGGTGCAGATCCTGCTTGTATTTTACTGGATCGGCAGTGTCACCTTTGTGGGCTTGATCGGTATCTGGCTTCTGTACGGGCTTTATTATCTAATCTGTTTCAGTTTGATCCAAAGAGTTCAGAAACTGAACTCCGGGCTTTATTTCTTAGTATTCTTAAGCATATTCATCAGTTTCGAATTTCTGCAAAACTATGGAGAAATGCGCTTCCCCTGGTGGAATCTGGGCTATTCTCTGGCAGATTACCTGCCTCTCTTACAAGCCCTGGAGATTGGCGGAATGACCCTTCTGGCAATCCTGATCATCTCCATAAATTTCCTGTTTTATCTTCTTCTGCAACGCAAGCTCTGGTCCGTTTTTGCCATAAGCGCTATTATCTTGCTATGGTTTGGCTATGGCAAGTTCCGCCTGCTTACCTTGCCGGTCACAATGCAACAAGAGCGCATCGGGGTAATGCAACCCAGCATTCCGCAAGACGAGAAGTGGGACGCTAAGCGCTATCGGGAGATTTTGGATATCTACGCGCAGTTGAACACCGATGCAGCGCAAAAAAATTGGGATCTGCTGATCTATCCGGAAGCGGCGATCCCGGACTATCTGCTTTTGAACCCACAGGTAAGGCAGGATTTTGAAGCCATCCACAAAGGTGATCGCATGAGTGTGTTTGCGGGATTTCCCCATGCCGAGAAAGCCCCGGCAGACTATCCGGAAGCCTATTATTCTTACAACGCCGCCACCATCTTTGACCCCAACGGCAGAGCAGGGGAGCTGTATTTCAAAAATATCCTTGTGCCTGTTGGTGAACGGATGTTGTGGCTGAACTATTTCCCCATTTTATGGAAACTGCAGTTTGGGCAGGCAAATTGGGAGTTTGGCACAGCAATTCCTCGTTACGCTCTGCACAACAAGAGCTTTTCTCCCTCGATTTGCTATGAATTGGCATTCCCCCATTTTATGCAAAGAGCCAATTTCCAGACCCTGGATGGCAGACTCGAGAAAGTTAATTTCCACGTAAACATCACCAATGACGCTTGGTTCGGCACATCCTACGGACCTTGGCTACATGCGGCAATGACGCGATTCAGAGCCATCGAAAGTCGCGTCCAGATCTACCGAAGCGCCAACACAGGAATCTCTATGATAGTGAATCCCAAAGGAGAGATCTTACGATCTGCGCCCTTATTTGAGCGCACAAATATCACCGCCCCCCTATATGTATCGCCTACGATTCCCCTGTATCAGAAATTGTATGGATATCCATGGATCTTGGTAATCCTGGCTTTTATCCTTTGCCTTTACAGCTTTATGCCAATGAGGAGAGCTAAATGACAAAGCATTATTATACTATCAGCGAAGTAAGCAATCTTCTGGACGTGCAAGCCTATATCCTGCGCTATTGGGAAAGTGAAATCCCCGTGATCCGTCCCAAGAAATCCGGACATAAAAGGCGCTATAGCATCCAACAGATTGAAACTCTGAAAGTGATTAAAGATCTGCTTTATAACCAGCGCTATACTATCGAGGGCGCTCGTCAGAAATTAAAACAAGATAAGAACATTTTGCAAGAAGCCCGCCAAGAAGCAGTAGCAAAAGAAAAACTAAAAGTGGAAGCAGCCATGCCCAACATTGCCAGGGACTTACTGGAACTGAAAGAGAAGCTTTTCGCCCTTAAAAATCAGTGTAAAAAATATACAGGAAAATAGATATGGAATTTCAACAAATAATCATGAATCTTCAGCAATACTGGGCCCAAAAAGGCTGTAACCTCATTCAGCCCTATGATATCGAGATGGGAGCCGGCACCTTTCATCCCGCTACTTTTTTCGGTGCACTGGGTTCTCAGCCCTGCTCGATCGCCTATCCTCAGGCCTGTCGGCGTCCCAAAGACGGTCGCTATGGAGAAAACCCCAACCGCTTTCAGCACTATTATCAGTTTCAGGTGATTATCAAACCCTGCCCGGATGATATCCAGAATCTCTATCTTAAAAGCCTTCAAGCAATTGGCATCGAGATCGAAAAGCATGATATTCGCTTTGTGGAAGACGATTGGGAATCCCCCACTTTGGGCGCTTGGGGATTGGGTTGGGAAGTCTGGCTGGATGGCATGGAAATATCCCAATTCACATATTTTCAACAGGTTGGTAGCGTTGACGTGTTTCCAGTTTCGGTAGAGCTGACCTACGGTCTGGAACGCCTTGCCATGTATATCCAGGATGTTCCGGATTATCGCGAACTGAGTTACAGTAAATCCAGCAAATATGCAGATCTGTACTTTGACAGGGAAGTGGAGTATTCTGCCTATAATTTTGAACATGCTGATACCTCCCTGCTTTTTGAACTTTTTGGCAAGTATGAAGGCGAGTGTCAGCAGCTGATCTCTTTAAAACTGGTGTATCCGGCTTATGACATGCTCCTGAAAAGCTCACACACATTCAATCTTTTAGATGCTCGTGGAGTAATAAGCGTAACCGAACGGGCAGCCTACATCGGTAGAATCCGCAATCTTGCCAAAACCTGCGCAAACACCTACATAGAAAAATACTGCCAGGAGGCACAATGAATCACCCATATACAGGCATTTTGAACTCCCTGAACAACCTGAACGATCAACTGATCCAGGTAAATATCCATCAGGATCTTTTGGGAAACTTCAACGCGGTGGTAATCCTGGACGAGGATCCGGACGGGTGGTTAGAGAAGCTCAGTCCTCTCGCCAAATACACCGCCAAACACAAGCTGAATCTTCCCCTGATTATAAATCGACGCTTTATCCGCTACTCGCTGGATTCTTATCCCCTAGAATTCATTAATATCATCAGCAGCACAAATCAGAACCTTATCGTAAAAGAAGATCTTTTATCGAATTTGGAGATCAAAGCCGCTGATGTGCGACTGCAAATGGAACGGGAATTCAAAAGTAAGTGGTTGCTAACCCGTCAGATAGTTCTGGAATCCGGGTTCAACAACAAAAGGCTGCGCGAAACTCTGCAGCTTTCAATTTCTGCCTTGATCCCTGCCATCAAGGGCTTCTTCTTCCTCAGCAAACAGCCTTATCCCAAAGATCTGCAAGAACTCTTCGATCAAGCCGCGCTAATCAGCAAGTTGGATCTCGGGGTTTTTGCCTTGTGGTTGCAAAGCAAGACCATTGAAGCCGCGGATGTAGAAAGATATCTCTCGATTTTGCATAAACTTATGGAACTCATGGAGACCTACGTGGCAGAAGCATGATACAAACGAAATTTAATCTGGGAAACAGAGATGTCCCTGTATTGGCCCTGGCTATCCATAGCGGCCACCACATCCCTGCTGCATTAGCTCGCTTCACAAAAATCGGAGAAGAAGAACGCTTTCGGGAAGAGGATCCTCATACCAACCAATTTGCCCAACTTTTTGATAACCATGTAATTGTGGAAACCAGCCGCTTTGCAGTGGATCTCAATCGCCGCCGAGAGAGATGCGTGTATCTGAAGCCCGAAGATGCCTGGGGTCTGGATGTAAGAACCTGCGAAATCCCAGAAACGCTGTATCGGGATCTTCTGGAAAGCTATGACGATTGGTATCGCACTCTCGTGTATCAGGTTGAGCGAATGCTGCGGCGCCACTCTTTTTTGATTGTGCTGGATCTGCATAGCTACAACTACAGGCGTGGCGGACCTGAAGCAGAACCCGATCCCCAA
>CAZJJH010000009.1:13865-15532 GCA_964546265.1 uncultured Candidatus Cloacimonadota bacterium | reverse complement strand
CATGGGCGCTTCAGCGAGCGCCCCAACAGTACAGAAGGTGCTAAAACGCTTGATATTACCGGAAAGAATGGTACTAAATATTGTATGAGGCTAAGGAACCGAAAGAGAGCCGATAATTAAGGACAAAGCCTTGCTTCGGGAACACATTATGCTGTCTCAGCGATTTATATTGACGGATTTTTGTAGTTTTGATAGTTTGGAAATACTTATGTTTTCACATTGAACAAGATAAATAATAAGGAAAATATGAATATTCAGCAGTGGAGGAAGAGATGCTGCAAGGATCTTATGTTGCTCTCATTACACCGTTTAAAAACAGCAGTATAGATTGGAATGCTTTAGAAAAGCTGATTGCATTTCATCTGGAAAACGGAACAAACGGAATATTACTTTTGGGGACCACGGCAGAGACTGCTGCGCTTGCCGGGGATGAAAAGGATGCTCTTTTGCGTTTTGCCCTGCAGAGAATCGGTGGCAAAGTTCCGGTAATGATCGGCACCGGCACCAATAACTATATGCAGAGCCTTGCCAATACCAAAAAAGCTGAGGAATTGGGCGCGGATTCCGCTTTAGTGATAACGCCCTATTACATAAAGCCCACACAGAACGGGATGTATGAATACTTCAAAAGCATTGCCGCCAAGGTGAAAATTCCCATCGTAATCTACAACGTTCCGGGTCGCACAGGCGTGAACATGGCAGCCGAAACTACTCTCCGCCTTGCCCGGGAATGCCCCAATATAATTGGCATCAAAGAGGCCAGTGGCAATTTGGTGCAAGCCACCAATATCCTGAAAGGCGCTCCTGAAGATTTTAGCCTGATGAGTGGTGAAGACGCATTGAATCTGCCCCTGATGGCAATTGGTGCCAAAGGCTGCATATCGGTAACCGCCAATGTTGCTCCCCGTCTGATGAGCGACCACATCGCTTCCTGCCTGAAGCTCGATTTTGCTAAAGCTAAAGTGCAGCACCAGAATCTGGCCCGGCTGAACGATCTGATGTTTATAGAAACCAATCCCATCCCTGCTAAAGAAGCTCTACACATGATGGGTCTGATAGAGCTTGAATTTCGCCTGCCAATCTGCCCTCTGCAAGAAAAAAACCGGGAAATACTGCGTGAGGGATTGAAGGCTTACAAATTGATCTGAGATAATTGAAGGACAAAAAATGAAGAACCCAAAACTTATCCATGGATTTGAACTGCTTCAAAGCCATAAAGTAGCTGAACTGAATTGTACTTACAATCGCTATCGCCACCAGAAAAGCGGAGCGGATCTGATTCACCTGGCCTGTGACGACACTAACAAGGTCTTTAATATCACTTTCAAAACCATACCCGAAGACGATTCGGGATGTCCGCACATCCTGGAACACTCCGTATTGAATGGCAGTAAAAACTATCCCGCCAAAGGTACATTTATGGAGCTGATCAAAGGTAGCCTGAATACTTTCATCAACGCCATGACCTCATCGGATTGGACCAGCTATCCGGTTGCTTCTACTAACGACAAGGATTTTGTAAACCTGATGCGGGTCTATCTGGATGCTGTGCTTAATCCAAACATCTATACAGATTCAAGGATATTGGATCAGGAAGGCTGGCATTACGAACTTTTTAGCGCGGACGCTCCGCTCAATTACCGGGGTGTAGTTTACAATGAGATGAA
>CAZJJH010000009.1:10203-13765 GCA_964546265.1 uncultured Candidatus Cloacimonadota bacterium | reverse complement strand
TTTTTAGCGCGGACGCTCCGCTCAATTACCGGGGTGTAGTTTACAATGAGATGAAGGGAGCCTTCTCTTCAGTAGATAGCATTGTAAGCCGCCATTGTATGCATTCCCAATTTCCCGATACGCCCTATGGCTTTGAAAGCGGAGGCGACCCGGACGCCATTCCCGAATTGACTCAGGACAAATTTACCGCGTTTCATGCCAAATACTATCACCCTTCCAACAGTAAGATCTGGCTGTATGGCGATATGGATATTGCCGCCACGCTCAAGATTATCGATAGTGAGTATCTTGCCAACTTTGTGGATCCTGAGATCAAGGTGGATATGCCACTGCAAAAGCCTTTCCATGCACCCAAGAAGCTAAGCCACCAGTATCCTCTTGCCGATGATACTAATCCCGAAAACGAATATTATCTGGCGCTGAATTTCAGTTATGGTAAGGTGACAGATCAATATCTGGACCAAAAGCTCTCTCTGCTGTCCGAGCTGCTGATGCACACCCCCGCCTCCCCCCTGAAAAACGTGATCCGCGAATCGGGATTGTGTAAGGATTCTCAGATATCAGTGCAGACCGACATTCTGCAACCCACAATTACCATCATCTGCAAACATGTAAAAAAAGAGAATCTGGAGCCTCTTGCCGGAATCATCCGTAACGAACTTGAGCGCATCTGCAAAGAGGGATTTGATAAAAAGATGATGGAAGCAATCATCAACTACAAGGAATTTTTCCTGCGAGAAGCTCAACTTAACCGCTTCCCGAAAGGTCTTTTTTACAATCTGTATTGCCTGGGTTTATGGAATCACGGTGGGGATCCGCTGAATTTCCTGGCCTTCGAAGGCTATCTGAAAGAGCTGCGCAAAGGGCTGAAAAAGCCGATCTTTGAGCAGTTGGTAAACGATGTGTTTCTACAAAACACACATCAAAGCGAGATTCATTTTGAGCCTGTTCCGGGGCTGATTGCGCGGCAGGAAGCGGAAACGCGCGCCAGACTGGATGCCTATAAGAAACAGCTTAGTAAAGAAGAGATTCAAAAACTTATAGATTACAATCTTGAGCTCAAAAAATGGCAGGAAGAGCCTGATAGCCAGGAAGAGATCGACAAAATACCCTCTCTCAGCCTGGATGATGTGGATCCCAAGGCAGAGCCCTTGCCTTGCGAGATAGAAAAATTCAAGGAATTCACTCTGCTGAAGCATCCTGTGCATACTAACGGTATTGTGTATCTGAAAGTGTATTTCGATCTTGCCCATGCTTCTAGCGAAGATTTGCCGTGGATCCGCCTCTACACACAGCTTTTGGGTCAGATAAACAGCCAGAACTTCAGCTATGGTGAGCTTTCCAACGAGATCAGCAACCATACTGGGGGAATCAATCTCCAGCTTGATATCGCCAATAGCTATCAGACCCCGGATGACATACTGCCCATGATGATCCTTTCCGGAAAAGCCGTAGCCGCCAAGACTTCCAAACTGATGGAGCTAAGCGCGGAATATGCGATTAAAGCGCTGCTTGATAACCCCGTGCGGATCAAGAGCCTGATCCAGGAAATTAAGGCTTCAATGGAAGAATCCGTGATAAACGCCGGATTGCAGATTGCAATCTACAGAATGTTTGCTCCCTTCAGCCAATATTACGCATTACGGGATCAGGCATATGGCTTGGATTACCTGAATTTCTTAAGCGAGCTAAGCGAACATCTGGATAGTGATATCGATAAGATTATCGGCGAATTGAAATGGGTGCAGGAACACTTTTTCAGCCTCCAAAAGTCAATCGTGAGCATCACCGCAAATGAAGAGCTGATCCCGGATGTGCTTCAGCAACTACCCATCCTGACAGATCAGCTGGATACCCGGGAATATGAGCCCGTAGTTCAGGAATTTGTTACCCGCAATGCCAACGAAGGCATTGCTGCCCCGATCAAGATCCAATATGTGATCAAAGGAGGAAATTTCTTCCGCAAAGGCTATTCTTACTCCGGAAAACTGAGAGTTCTCTCGAATATCCTTTCCAATGAATTCCTCTACAAGGAACTGCGCGTAAAAGGCGGTGCCTACGGAGGTGGAGCCAGCTTTGGCCTGGATGGATACCAGTATTTCTATTCCTATCGGGATCCTAATCTAAAAGAAAGCCTGGAAACCTACAACAAAGTGCCGGATTTCATTCGCAATTTCCAATGCGGGAAACGGGATATGGATAAGTACATCTTAGGTGAAATTTCCGCAATGGATTATCCCAAAACTCCTGAGGCTACCGGTGCGCAGGCAGATCGGGATTACATCACCGGCTTCAGCCATGCCGATCGCCAGCAGATCCGCGACGAGGTGCTTTCCACAAACCTCCAGGACCTCCGCCAATATGCCGATATGGTTCAGGCTATCATGAATAAAAACCACTATGCGGTGATGGGCAATGAAGCCAAGATCAAAGAATCTGCCGATGCCTTCGACATCATCACACCCATCTTCAAAAGTGAAGCAAAAAGATAAAAAAAGAAGCAAACGATTCTCCGGCAGGCTGAAAAACATCAGCTTGCCGGAGCCGGATATTCTGGACGAAATCACTCATCCGGAAGGATACAAGAGCGCCCGCACTGCCGAAAAAAGACAGCTGAGCCATAAAAACTCTAGCTGCTTGAAAAAGGGCAGAATCGTAGAAGTAATGAGCAACTATCAGTGCCATGTAAAACTGGATGATGAACTGATCCTGGCATCCATCAGCGGGAGATTGAAACAGTTTAAAAACTTAAGCAGCGCGATCGTAGCAGTGGGTGACTACGTGGAAGTAGATGTTTCAGTGGAACCGGATTACCGCATCGAAAACATCCTGCCCCGCCGAAACAGCCTGATCCGCTATAGCAGCGGAAGCTTCCAGAAAGAGATCGCCCTTGCGGCAAATATCGACCAATTGGTAATCACAAGTTCCTGGCGAATGCCTGTGTTTAAACCCGGGCTCATTGATCGCTACCTCATCCTGGCAGAAAAATTTCATATCCGCCCCATTCTGATTGTAAACAAAATAGATCTTTGCGAAGATTTTCAGGAACTGGAAAGCGAGATATCCTACTACCGGGAAAGCGGGATAAAAGTTATCCTCAGCTCTACAGTCACCGGCGCAGGATTAGAGGAATTGAAACAAGAGCTAACCGATATGGATTCAGTTTTTTCGGGACATTCCGGAGCGGGTAAAAGTTCCCTGATCAACGCCCTGGAACCCGGACTGGAACTGCTGACTGCCGAGGTGAGTGATTATAACGAAAAAGGCAAGCATACTACTACCCAAGCAATCATGCTGCCCTTCAGTTTTGGCGGCAACTTGATCGACACACCCGGTATCAAAACCCTCACCCTGAATAGTGAGGACAAAGCACTTGTGCCTAAGCTTTTCCCCGGCTTCGATCGATTCTATCCTCATTGCCACTTTCGGGATTGCCGGCACGAACATGAAGAAGGCTGCGCAGTGCTTGCCGCTATGGAAGAGGGCATATTGGATCCGATGCGCTATGAATCCTATCTATGGATAATGGACAATCTATGAGAAATTTTGCCGTATTTATCAA
>CAZJJH010000009.1:7133-10103 GCA_964546265.1 uncultured Candidatus Cloacimonadota bacterium | reverse complement strand
GAATCCTATCTATGGATAATGGACAATCTATGAGAAATTTTGCCGTATTTATCAACCCCGGATTTGCCAATAAAGCCGAAATCTTTGGTCTGCTGTATCGCCTGATGGAGGAAGACAAAGCCCAAAATACTTCCGGACAAAAGCTACGCTTCTTTGGGGACTGTTCGCAAAACGAAATTCTCCGGGATCCCGTTCAGATAGTGGATTTTGAGAGTAGCGAAAGCTTTCAACGCGTAGATTGCATCCTGGTTTTCGGTGGAGATGGTACCATCCTGAAAGCCAAAGATCTGGCGATCAAAACCAATGCCCCCATCCTGGGCATCAATCTGGGATATCTTGGCTTTCTTTCCGAAAGTACGCTCCCGGAAATCAGCGCTTCGATCCGGGATTTGGTGGCGGGAAGATATAATATCCTTTCTCGCATGCTGATAAGTTGCCAGTTGAAGCGTGCCGGAAGCGTGGTATTACAAAGCGAGGCGCTGAACGACGTTGTGGTTTACAAAGGTGAAAACCCGGGTTTGATCAACTCTCGCATCTTTGCCGGTGGTCGCTATGTGTTTGATGCCCGCTGCGATGGAGTAGTGGTGTGTACTCCCACCGGGTCCACTGCCTATTCTCTTTCTGCAGGAGGTCCGATTCTTGCCCCCCAGATGAGAGCAATGGTGCTTAGCCCCTTGAATCCCCACCTTTTAACCATTCGCCCGTTGGTCTTCCCCGCCGAGGACAAGCTCTGCCTGAAGATCTATAAGCTTTCTCAAAACGCGTGGCTGCAGATAGATGGCAGCAACGTTTGCCCGGTGCAGGATCAGGATGAGATTCATATCACGGCATCCCCCCGGGAAGTACAATTCATCAAGCTTTCCAAACGCACTTTCTACCGGATTCTGCGCAATAAAATGCATCTGGGCAAATAATGCTGAGCGAAATATACATCAAAAACTACATCCTGGTGCCGGAATTGCGCCTTAAGTTCAAGCCCGGGCTTACTGTGATAACCGGAGAGACCGGAGCCGGAAAATCTATTTTGGTGGGCTCCATCGGAATCATCTTGGGTGAGAGCCCGGCGGGTTTGGAAGCCTGGGATCCCTTGAAACCAATCTATCTGGAAGCCAGCTTCAGACCCCAAAAGGATGACGCTTTGCAAGCCCTGCTGGCTGAAATCAACAGCAATAGCGAGGACGAACTCGTCCTGGCCCGGGAAATCTCCAAATCAGGGAAATCTTCTTATTATATAGACGGTCGCAAAGTTAGCGCTTCTGTGATGAAATCCCTTAAACCGCTACTTTTGGATTTCCACCATCAGCGGGACCAGCAAAAGATTCTCCAGAGTGCCTATCAGCTGGATATTCTGGATCGCTATGCCGGGTGCATGAAAGAGCGTGAGGAATTCCGCAAAGCCTTTAAGGAACTCAAAAATTTGCGTGTTAGCCTGGCTGAAATGCTCCGCCGCCAGGAACAGCAGAGTAAATTGATCGAACTCTATCGGTACCAATATGAGGAGTTGGAAAACGCCAACATCAAGCTTGGCGAGGATCTCGCCTTGCAGAAAGAACACGAGCTGCTTTCCCATTCTCAGGAAATCATCGAGCTATGCTATGCCATGAACAGCTCTCTCTTTGAAAGTGAAAACAGCATCTTTGATCAGCTGGGTAACTACGGGGCAAAACTGGAACGCTATAAAGAACTCAATCCCGCCCTGGATAATGCCCATAGATCACTTTCAGAAGCTGTAGAGGCCCTTAGAACTACATCCTCGGAGCTCTCCACAGTTTTGGATACCATCAGTTTTGAGCCCAAGCGGCTTTCTGCCCTTGAGGAGCGTTTGGATCTGATCAATAGTCTGCTACACAAGCATAAGGTAAAAAATGTGGAAGACTTGCAACAGCTTTTTAAGGAGCGCGAGCGAGATATCCACACTTCCCAGAGCTTCGATAAAGAGATATCTGAGACCCGTAAAAAACTGGAACAAGATAGTTTAAAGCTCATACATATGGCAGATAAGCTTAGCGCTTTGCGACAGGAAGCAGCCAGGAAGCTGAGCAAGGCGCTGCAAACCGGAATCCGCAAGCTGGCGTTGAAAGATGCCCGTTTTGAGATTAGGATTGACAAAAAAAGCGATCCCCAAATACTTCATTCTGATGTTTTGGAATCTTTCACCGACACTGGTCAGGATGCGGTGGAATTCCTCTTCTCTGCCAACCCCGGTAGTAGCTTGAAGAGCCTTTCAGCGGTGGCAAGCGGTGGTGAGATGAGCAGAATCCTGCTGGGCATCAAAGAAGTATTAGTAAGTAAAGAAAGCGCCAGATTACTTATCTTGGACGAGATAGATTCAGGAATTGGCGGCAAAACAGCCGATAGTGTTGCCTTGTGTATCGCCGATATTGCTAAGAAGCATCCGGTCTTATGCATCACGCATTTGGCTCAGATTGCCTCCGTGGCAGATTCCCATATCTTGGTGGAAAAAATTGCGAAAGAAAAAACGAGTGTAAACCTGCGAGTTCTCGAGCCCGCTCAACGCATACCGGAATTGGCAAGGATGCTTTCCGGAGAGCCCTCGGAACTTGCTCTGAAACACGCGGAAGAGCTTATAAATAGATATTAAAAGAGGAATTAAGTGGACAAAAAAACAAGACGCAGAGTAAAAGGGATTGCGATTTTTATCGTATTTTTAGCTTTGGCAGCTACGATTGTGCAGTATCAAAATCAGGGCACTAAAAAACCTACATTCAATTTTAAACCCAGCGCAAATGAGTATCGGGATCTCAGGTTTATAAACAAAGCCCAGGTAACTTTCAGCGCAGAGAACATCTCCAAAGCCCAACAGGGCATCAATGAGATCATAGACAGCAAAGCCAAACAACGCATTCGAAAGCAGAATGAAGGTAGCTTTGGCGCTTATCTCTTTACGGTCAATCAGCAGGAATTGCCCGACATCATTGAGAAACTAAAATCTTTTGGCTATGTGGGAAC